>CAKTSC010000006.1 GCA_934597465.1 uncultured Dysosmobacter sp. | reverse complement strand
CGACCCCTCCTACAAAATTAAAATACACAAGGCCAGCATGGTGTTCTCGGGGTATTTGCCGCTGAAGCCTCTGTGGGCGAACGCCTTTGCCTGCATATCGGTTCTCCTTCCCGTTCTCCGGGGAGTGCGAAAAACCGGGCAGACGCATCCCGCGCCTGTCCGGCTCTCCCACGCTCCGCCGTTTCGTTGTCTCTATCATAGACCCGGGGGGAGGGGGCTGTCAATTCCGTTTTCGGCCTTCCCTGGGCAAAAGCGACAAAAATTTCTCCCATCTGCCGTTCCCCTCTTGACGGGGCCGCCGGAGCAGGGTATATTGGGAGTGTCAAGTGAATCATGTTGCATGGAGAGTTTGAGCGATGCAGGACTGGCCCACGGCGTGGGCTTCCTTGTGCTGCCGCCCGCCGCCCGGAAATGGCCGCAGCCCCCGGGATCTCCCTCCCGCCGCCAGTCCCGCAGAGCGCAGGGCCGGCGGTTTTTTGGCTTCTCCGTGCCGGATACTACCCAAACTATCATAAAGGGAGGATGCAAGATGGAAAACAAGGAAACGAGACCCTATGTCCCCTGGAAGCTGATGAATGACTTCATGGTGGATGTCTTCCAGGCCTACGGCGTGCCGGAGGAGGACGCCCGCATCTGCGCGGACGTGCTGCTGGAGTCTGACCGCCGGGGCATCGAGAGCCACGGCTGCAACCGCTTCAAGCCCATCTACCTGGATCGCATCAAGAACGGCACCCTGCTGCCCGTCACCAAGCTCGACATCGTGAAGGAGACCCCCACCACCGTGGTGATGGACGCCAACAACGGCATGGGCATGGTGGCCAGCTACCGCATGATGGAAAAGCTCATCGAGAAGGCGAAGCAGTACGGCATGGCCGGCGGCGCCATCATGAATTCCACCCACTACGGCATCGCCGGGTACTGGAGCGGCATGGCCGAGAAGGCCGGGATGATCGGCATTACCGGCACCAACGCCCGCCCCTCCGTGGCCCCCACCTTCGGCGTGGAGCCCATGATGGGCACCAACCCCCTGACCTTCACCATGCCCACCGACGAGGCCTTCCCCTTCAACTTCGACTGCGCCACCTCCATCGTGCAGAACGGCAAGATCGAGTTCTATGAGCGCTCCGGCAAGCCCACTCCTCCGGGCCTGGTGGTCACCAAGGACGGCGGCACCATGACGGACTCCGGCCAGATCCTCAAGGATATGCGGGCTGGCAAGTGCGCCCTGCTCTCCATCGGCGGACTGGGGGAGGAGACCGGCGGCTACAAGGGCTATGGCTTCACCACCATCGTGGAGATCCTCTCCTCCGCCCTTACCGGAGGGCCCTACATGAAGGCCCTCAGCGGCAAGAATCCCGACGGCAGCAACAAGCTCTACCGCCTGGGCCACTTCTTCTTCGTTATCAATCCGGAGTTCTTTATGGGTCTTGACACCTTTGAGAAGACCGCGGGCGGCATCTGCCGGGAGCTGCGGGCCTCCGAGAAGGCCCCGGGCGCGGAGCGCATCTATACCGCCGGTGAGAAGGAGTACCTGGCCTGGCAGGATCGCAAGGATAAGGGCGTGCCCGTGGGCGAGGCCATCCAGAGAGAGCTCATCGGCCTGCGGGACGAGCTGAAGCTGCCCTACCAGTTCCCCTTTGAGAGTTGAGAAGGAGGAGATCGAGAATGGATTACGCGAAGGAATCCCTGCGGCTCCACGGCGAGTGGAAGGGCAAGATCGAGGTCGTGGCCACCGTGCCGGTGGAGACCAAGGACGATCTGTCCCTGGCCTATACCCCCGGCGTGGCCCAGCCCTGCCTGGAGATCCAGAAGGACATCAATAAGAGCTATGAGCTGACCCGGCGGCACAACCTCTGCGCCGTCATCACCGACGGCAGCGCCGTGCTGGGCCTGGGCGATATCGGCCCCGAGGCCGGGATGCCGGTGATGGAGGGCAAGTGCGTCCTCTTCAAGGCCTTCGGCGGGGTGGACGCCTTCCCCCTGTGCGTGAAGACCAAGGATGTGGACGAGTTCGTGGAGACGGTCTACAACATCTCCGGCTCCTTCGGCGGCATCAACCTGGAGGATATCGCCGCCCCCCGCTGCTTTGAGATCGAGCGGAAGCTGAAGGAGAAGTGCGACATCCCCATCTTCCACGACGACCAGCACGGCACCGCCGTCATCACCCTGGCGGGCCTCACCAACGCGCTGAAGGTAGTGGGCAAGCGCAAGGAGGACGTGCAGATCGTCACCTCCGGCGCCGGGGCCGCCGCCATCGCCATCACGAAGCTGCTGCTCTCCGCGGGCTTCCGGGATATCACCATGTGCGACCGCAAGGGCGCCATCTACGCCGGACGGGAGGGCCTCAACTGGATCAAGGAGGAAATGGCCCAGGTCACGAACCTTGACCGGAAGGCCGGATCCCTCGCCGACATGCTGGTGGGGGCCGACGTCTTCATCGGCGTCTCCGCCCCGGGCATGGTGACCCGGGAGATGGTGCAGACCATGAACCGGGACGCCATCCTCTTCGCCTGCGCCAACCCCACGCCGGAGATCTTCCCCGACGAGGCCAAGGCGGGCGGGGCCAAGGTGGTCTCCACCGGCCGCAGCGACTATCCCAACCAGATCAACAACGTCCTGGCCTTCCCCGGCATCTTCCGGGGCGCCTTCGATGTCCGCGCCAGCGACATCAACGAGGAGATGAAGATGGCCGCCGCCCAGGCGCTGGCTTCCCTGGTGCCGGAGGACGAGCTCTCCGAGGATTACATCATTCCCAAGGCCTTTGACAAGCGGGTGGGCCCCGCCGTGGCGAAGGCCGTGGCCGAGGCGGCCCGCCGCAGCGGTGTGGCCCGCATCTGAAAGGAAAGGGACAGCATGGATCGTCCGCTCCGCCGGGCTCTGGAGGAGAGCCCCATCATCGCCGCCGTCAAGGATGAGGCCCAGCTCCGCCGGGCGCTGGAGTCCCCCTGCGGCATCGTCTTCCTCCTCTTCGGGGACGTCTGCTCCCTGCCGGGGCTGGTGGCCCAGGTGAGGGAGAGCGGGCGGCTGGCCATCGTCCACCTGGATCTCGTGGCGGGGCTCAGCCAGAAGAGCATCGCCGTGGATTTCGTCCGCCAGGCCGGGGCCGACGGCGTCATCACCACCCGGGCGCTGCTGGCCCGCCGGGCCAGGGAGCTGGGGCTCATCACGGTGCTGCGGATCTTCGCCATCGACTCCATGGCCATCCAGAACCTCCGGCGGGAGCAGCTGCAGGTGCAGCCGGATCTCATTGAGCTGATGCCGGGCATCATCCCCAAGGTCATTGCCCGGGTGGGAGCGGAGACCGACGTGCCCATCATCGCCGGGGGGCTCATCACGGACAAGTCCGACGTGCTGGCGGCCCTCTCCGCCGGGGCGGTGGGTATCTCCACCTCCCGGGAGGAGCTGTGGCGGGCCTGAGAGGCCCCGCTTTCCGAAAACGACCCCAGGCGGGGGAGCCAAATGGCTCCCCCGCCGTTTCCCTCTTTGGGCGGGATGACGGAAAACCATTGACAGAAGGGACGGCTTTCCGTTATAATACTGTTAAACATCCGTGAAGACTCGGGAAGCGACAGGAAAGTCCCCGGAGGGGAGAAAACTGCATACCGGGCAGCGGAGCATGGGAGCAGGCCGGACGGATCCTTCGGGATCGGTTTGGCCTTTGTTGTATCTCGCGGCCCCGGCGGGCAGACAAAATCCGGCGGGGGAAAAGGGGAGACATCTCCCGGGAAAGACGGAAAAGTGCGGGAAAGCCCGGAAAGACCGGAAAGCCGACGTTTTACCGCAGGGCAGAAATCACCGTGATTTTGACGGAGAGACCCTCCGGCCCGGGAAAAAGATTTGCTCCGGGGGACTGGGAAAAGGCCGAAAACTATGATATAATATAATCTGATGGGGAGAAAAGCCTGGTTTTTCCATGGGCTTTCACGGATCTCCGCACTTTTTATATAGTAGCGGAGGAGAAGGAAGAAATAAGCTGGAACGAAGGCTGCCTCCCGCTGACTGAGGGATAGAACGCGGGCTCCCGCGTTTTATTAAAAAAATTGAAGGAGAAGAAGACATGAAGAAGTTTCTCGCGCTCTTACTCTGCCTGACGATGGTCTTCACCCTGGCCGCCTGCGGCGGCGGGAACCAGACCCCCGCCGGCTCCGGCAGCGCTGCTCCCGTTTCCGGTGAGGAAGGCAGCATCCCCGGCGTCAAGAAGGATCTCATCGTCGGCACCGCCCAGGACATCAACCAGCTCAACCCCCTGCTGCAGAACGATCAGATCAACAACAACTGCTTTGCTCTGACCCATCAGCGTCTGGTCTCCCTGGACAACGTGACCAATGAGAAGAACCCCTCTCTGGCCTCCTCCTGGGAGTGGACGGATGACAACCACCTGGTGTTCCACCTGGTGGAGAACGCCACCTTCAGCACCGGTGAGCCCCTGACCGCCGACGACGTGGTCTTCACCTTTGAGATGGCTATGAGCGACGATCCCGAAGTCAGCCGTGTTTCCGGCAACTTCAAGCAGGTCGTCTCTGTGGAGGCTCTGGATCCCTATACCGTCCAGGTCACCACCACCCAGTACTCTAACGAGATCATCGACGTTTTCATGGGTTGCCCCCTGTCCATCCAGTCCAAGGCCGCTTGGGAAGACGAGAGCAACAAAGAGCCCTGGCTCGTGGGCTCCGGCCAGTACAAGTTTGACAGCTGGGTCGAGGGTCAGTACTCCAAGTGGGTTCGCAACGAGAACTACTGGGGCGACGATCCCGGCATGGCCGATGAGATCATCTTCAAGCCCATGCTGGAGGCCGCTCAGCGCGTTATCGCCCTGCAGAACGGCGAGATCGACGTCTGCATCGATCCTCCCGCCACCCAGCTGGAGTACCTGGAGAGCGATCCCAACCTGACCCTGCACACCCAGGCCGGTACCCGCCTCTTCTACATGGGCTTCAACTGCTCCAAGGCTCCCTTTGACAACAAGACCCTGCGTCAGGCCGTGGCCTGCGCCATCGACAAGGAAGGCATCATCCAGATCGTTCTGGGCGGCCGCGGCAAGTCCCAGACCACCGTGCTCAACCGCGGCATGTGGTCCTTCCTGGACAACGACGAGGTCGAGGGCGGCTACACCTATGACGTTGACCGCGCCAAGGAGCTGCTGGCCCAGGCCGGCTATGAGCCCGGCCAGCTGAGCGTGGATCTCTACGCCGCTACCACCGATCCCTACAAGACCATCGCCCCCATCATCCAGGCCAACCTGAAGGAGATCGGCATCGAGGTCAACATCAAGTCCTTCGACGAGGCCACCCTGAAGACCGAGTGCGGCAGCGGCAACCAGGATATGTTCCTGTGGCGCTGGAACGCCATCACCCGTCTGGACGAGGTCTACCGTGAGCTCTTCTACACCGACTATCCCACCAACTATCATCACCTGAGCGACAGCTACGTGGACGAGATGGCCGACAAGATCATCGTGGAGAAGGACGTCGACACCCGTCTGCAGGAGAGCCATGACCTCCAGAACTACATGGTGGAGCTGGTTCCCCAGGTGCCCCTGTATGTCCCCGATCTGGTCATCGCTTACAACAAGAACCTGGAAGGCACCTACCTCTTCGGCGGCGGCAACCATGTCTGGAGCCACGCCTATGTGAAGCTGGGCTGATCCCAGGAAGATCCCCCTTTCAGCGCATGAACTAGCATTCGCGGAGAGGGCCGAATGGCATCCCGTTCGGCCCTCCTCCGCGCTTCCCGCGGGCAGCGCCCGCCGATCCCCCGCAGCGTCCGCTGCACGGTTGAAGGAGATATTGGTATGCTTCGTTACATCTTAAAGAGACTGCTCCTGATGATCCCCACCGTCCTTCTGACGTCCCTCCTCATCTTCTGGGCCATGGATCTGGCCGGCGGTGACCCGGTGGATTCCATCCTGCCGGAGAATGCCACCACCGAGGAGAAGGACGCCATGCGGGACTATCTGGGTCTCAACGACCCCTTCCTTGTCCGCTATGGCCGCTACGTCCTGGGTATGGTTCAGGGCGACATGGGCACCTCCTATAAGAGCGGGCTGGACGTGTTCGACACCTTCATGTCCCGCCTGTCCCTGACCATCAAGCTGGGCGGCAGCGCCCTGATCATCGCTTGCCTCATCGCAATTCCCTTAGGAATCTATACGGCCATCCATCAAAACAGCTGGAAGGATACCACAGGCATGGTATTCGCCCTTTTCGGCGTGTCCATGCCCAACTTCTGGCTGGGCTTGATGCTGATGCTGCTGTTTTCGCTGAAGCTGAGCTGGCTGCCCTCCGGCGGCGCGGACAGCTGGAAGTGCTACATCATGCCAGCATTGACCGTGGGCTACGGCCTTGCCGCCCTCATCACCCGCACCACCCGTTCCGCCATGCTGGACGTGATCCGGCAGGACTACATGACCACCGCCAAGGCCAAGGGCGCCTCCCGCCGGCGGGTCATCTTCTACCACGGCCTGCGCAACGCCATGATCCCCATCGTCACCGCCGTGGGTATGCAGTTCAGCCTGGTGATGACCGGCTCCGCCCTGGCGGAGACCGTCTTCAGCATGCCGGGTATCGGCCGCCTGGTCTTTGACTCCATCTCCAAGCGGGATACCCCCATGGTCACGGGTTCCATCATCCTCTGCTGCGTGCTGATGGCCTTCATCAACCTGGCGGTGGATATCCTTTACGCCTACTGCGATCCCCGCATTAAGGCCCAGTATTCCAAGAAGAGGTGAGCGCCATGACGAAAGCAAAAGTGAACTCTCCGCTGGAGAATCAGGTGCACGGCCGCTCCATGGCCCAGATGACCTGGCACCGCCTGCTGAAGAACAAGGGCGCCGTGGTGGGCATGATCTTCATCGTGGTGCTGGTGGGCGCGGCCGTGGCCGCGGGCTTCCTGTATGACTATGATCTGGACATCGTCCGGATGGTGGCCTCCGACAGCCGCCAGCCCCCCTCCGCCGCCCACTGGTTCGGCACGGACACCATGGGCCGCGACATCTTCGCCCGGGTGCTCTACGGCGCCCGCTACTCCCTGATCATCGGCGTCGGCAGCGTGATGCTGGGCCTGGTGGTGGGCATGATCCTGGGCGCCCTGGCCGGATTCTACGGCGGTGTCATCGACCAGCTGGTCATGCGCGCCAACGACATCCTCTACTCCATCCCCAACATCATGACCGCTACGGTCATCGTCTCCGTGCTGGGCACCAGCACCGTGAACCTGCTGATCGCCCTGGCCATCAGCTCCGCCTCCAGCTTTGCCCGGATCACCCGGGCCCAGGTCATGACCATCCGGGGGCAGGAGTACATCGAGTCCGCCAACGCCATGGGCCTGCCCACCTGGAAGATCATCCTGCGGCACATCATCCCCAACTGCCTGAGCCCCATCATCGTGCAGGTGACGCTGTCCATCGGTTCCACCATCATCGCGGCCTCCTCCCTGAGCTTCCTGGGTGTGGGCATCCCCTCTCCCATGCCGGAGTGGGGCGCCATGCTCTCCGACGCCCGGGGTGAGATCCGCAACTGCGGCTGGATGTGCGTTTTCCCGGGTCTTGCCATCATGTTCACCGTTCTGGCGCTGAACCTGCTGGGCGACGGCCTGCGGGACGCGCTGGATCCCAAGCTGAAGAAGTGAGAGGTGCAAAATGGCTGAGAATATGATGAATGCAACTCCCGCCGAGGAGACCCAGGAGGTGCTGGACATCCGGGATCTCATCGTCCACTATGAGACGGACGACGGCTGCGTGGAGGCGGTCAACGGCCTGAGCCTGAGCCTGGGCCGGGAGCGGACGCTGGGTCTCGTGGGCGAGACCGGCGCCGGGAAGACCACCACCGCCATGAGTGTCCTGAACCTTGTCCCCAACCCGCCCGGCGTCATCAAGGGCGGCGAGATCCTGGTGAAGGGCCGGAACGTGCTGCAGATGTCCGACCGGGAGCTGGAGGATATGCGCGGCAACGACGTGGCCATGATCTTCCAGGATCCCATGACGGCCCTGAACCCCGTGATCCCCGTGGGCAAGCAGATCGCCGAGAGCATCCAGCTCCACCAGAACATCGGGCCCAAGGAGGCCATGGAGAAGGCCAAGGAGATGCTGCAGACCGTGGGCATCGCCGAGAGCCGGGCCTATGATTACCCCCACCAGTTCTCCGGCGGCATGAAGCAGCGGGTAGTCATCGCCATCGCCCTGGCCTGCCAGCCGGATCTCCTCATCGCCGACGAGCCCACCACCGCTCTGGATGTGACCATCCAGGCCCAGGTGCTGACCCTGATGAAGGAGCTCATCGAGAAGAACCACATGTCCATGCTCCTCATCACCCACGATCTGGGTGTGGTGGCGGAGGTCTGCGACGATGTGGCCGTGATGTACGCCGGCCGCGTGGTGGAGATCGGCTCCGCCGACGAGGTCTTCAACAACACCCGCCACCCCTATACCGAGGGCCTCTTCGACTCCCTGCCCAACCTGAAGCAGCGGGGCGAGGAGCTGGTGCCCATCAAGGGCCTGATGCCCGATCCCATGAACCTGCCCCAGGGCTGCACCTTCGCCGAGCGCTGCCCCTACGCCACCGACGCCTGCCGCCAGGCGGTGCCGGAGCTGCGGCCGGTGCGGGGCAACCACTTCGTTGCCTGCGCCGCCTATGACGATCCCAACTTCCGGCTGAGGAGGAATCAGAATGGCTGAGAGAAAGATCCTTCTGGAGGTGCAGAACCTCACCAAGTATTTTGATACCCCCAGCGGCAAGCTCCACGCGGTGGACGGCGTCAGCTTCCAGATCGAGGAAGGCAAGACCCTGGGCGTCGTGGGCGAGTCCGGCTGCGGCAAGTCCACCACCGGCCGCACCATCCTGAAGCTCATTGAGCCCACCGACGGCAAGATCCTCTTCGACGGCCGGGACATCACCCATTACAGCCGCCACAAGATGCGCTCCCTGCGCACCGAGATGCAGATGATCTTCCAGGATCCCTTCTCCTCGCTGGATCCCCGGCAGAGCATCATGCAGCTCATCAGCGAGCCCATCCGGGAGCATAAGCTCTTGGGCAGCCGGGCGGAGATCGAGAAGCGCACCCTGGAGCTCATGGACATCGTGGGCCTTGCCCGGCGCTTCGTCAACGCCTATCCCCATGAGCTGGACGGCGGCCGCCGCCAGCGCATCGGCATCGCCCGGGCCCTGGCGGTGAACCCCAAGCTCATCGTCTGCGACGAGCCCGTCTCCGCCCTGGACGTGTCCATCCAGGCCCAGATCCTGAACCTCCTCAAGCAGCTGCAGCGGGACATGGGCCTTACCTACATCTTCATCACCCACGACCTCAGTGTGGTCAAGTACTTCTCGGACGATATCGCCGTCATGTACCTGGGCCAGATGGTGGAGAAGGCTCCCTCGGACGAGATCTTCGCGAATCCCGTCCACCCCTACACCCAGGCCCTGCTCTCCGCCATCCCCCTGCCCGTGGTGGGGAAGGAGAAGCCCCAGCGCAAGCTCATCCGGGGCGAGGTGACCTCCCCTGTGAACCTGCCGGATCAGTGCCGCTTTCTGAAGCGCTGCGACGCCTGCCAGGAGAGCTGCCCCAACCGGCCCAACCCCGGTCTCGTGGAGATCATGCCGGATCACTTTGTGGCCTGCCACATGGTGGCCGACCAGTATGGAAAGTGAGGAGGCGCACCCATGTATAACACCCTTTCCATGACCCAGTTCGCCGCCAGCATCGCCGCTGCCATGGGCGCCGAGGCGCCCCGGCAGGCGGACAAGCCCATCCCCATGGTGGCGGATCTGGTGGAGCGGGAACTGGCGGGCCGCAAGGCCGACCGCCTCCTCATCTACAACCCCGACTGCATGGGCATGTGGATGTACCAGAAGTTCACGGAGGAGCTGGCTCCCGTGCTGAAGGCCACCCAGCTGGCCCTGCCCCTGAAGACTGTGAGCCCCTCCTGGACGCCGGTGTGCTTCGGCAGTATGTATACCGGCGTGCTGCCGGAGGTGCACGGCATCCGGGGCTACATGAAGCCCGTCATCACCGTGGATTCCCTCTTTGACTCCCTGCCCCGCAGCGGCAAGAAGGTGGCCCTGGTGGCGGTGGATCATTCCAGCATGGCCATGATCTACCAGAACCGGGACATCGACTACTACATCGAGCCCTATGACGGCGAGGTGACGGCCCGGGCCCTGGAGCTCATCGCCCAGGACAAGTACGACGCCATCATGGTCTACAACCAGGAGTATGACGACATGATGCACCGCACCGTGCCGGAGTCTGAGCAGGCCATGGCGGCTTTCCACCACCACATCGAGGCTTTCCGCCAGCTCACCGACGCCGTGCGGGAGCACTGGAGCGGCCACGACTCCATGGTAGTCTGGGCCACCGACCACGGCTGCCATGTGGACGAGGTCATCGGCCACGGCAACCACGGCACCGAGGAGGAGCGTGACATGAACATCATGCACTACTTCGGCGTCTATCCCAGAAAGTGACCCTGACGGCTCCCGGCGTCCGCGCCGGGAGCCTTGCCCCAAAAGGGGAGGAAGGAGCGGCCATGACGGCGGAAACCACCTATACCCTGGAGGCCCTGGAGGAGTTCTACCGGGCGGCGGCCCACCGGATGGGCAGCGGACGGTATCTCGCGCTGCGGGTGGGCTATCTTTTGGGCGGCGCGGCCCTGATCGCCGCCGGGGTTTACTATATGGGCCAGGTCTTCCTGGCCGGGGACTGGGACATCGTGACGGTGGCCCTGGCGCTGCTGTGCCTTGTTCTGGGGGTGCAGGTCTTCTGGATGGGTGTGAGCTTCTACCACTTCTACGCCCGCCGGGCCATGAAGAGCCTGCCGGAGAATGCCCGCCGGAACTACTACCGCTTTGAGGATAACCAGATCGTCATCAGCAACCGGGGCAAGTCCACCAGCTTTCCCTATGAGCAGTTCGGCGTCATCTATGAGACGGAAGAGCGGTTCCTTTTTTACATCAACGCCTACAACGGCTACATCCTGGAGAAGAGCGGCCTGAAGGATACGACCCCGGAGGCCCTCCGGAACTTTCTGAACGCCAAGCGGGAGGATCCCGTGGAGCCCCTGGCATGACCGGAGACCGCGCCGCCGGGACTGCCCGGCAGTACAGGAAGAGAAATGCCCCCGCGCACCGAAACGGTGCGCGGGGGCATTCTTTCGCCGTCGGCCATCGGCGGGCGAGGACGGTAAAAAACGAGGGGGAAGCGGCGCTTCCCCCTCGCGGGTCTTACTCCACGGAGATGATATAGTAGTAGACGGGCTGGCCGCCGGAGAGGACGGAGAGCTCGGCGCCGGGGCAGGCCTCCCGGAAGATGGCGCTGGCGGCGGCGGCCTCCTTCTCAGTGACATCCTCGCCGTAGTAGAGGGAGAGGAAGCTGGGGTCGGACTTGGCGGCGTTCTCCGCCAGGGCACGGAGCAGGGCGTTCTCGTCGGGATCCGTGCCGAAGAGCTTGCCGTCCTGCAGGGCCAGGTAGTCCCCCTGGCGGATGGCGAAGCCGTCGAAGTCGGAGTCCCGGGCGGCGTAGGTGATCTGGGCGGTAGAGACGGTGGCGAGGGAGGCGGTCATGGCCTGGGCCATCTCCTGGGGATCGCCGCACTCGAAATCGGCGTTCATCATGGCGGTGATGCCCTGGGGGACGGTCTTGGAGGGGATGACGATGATCTCCTTCTCCGTCAGGTGGGCGCACTGCTGGGCGGCCATGATGATGTTGCCGTTGTTGGGCAGGATGAAAACGGTTTTGGCGTTGACCTTCTCCACCACTTCCAGGATGCTCTGGGTGGAGGGGTTCATGGTCTGGCCGCCGGAGACCACGCCGTCGCAGCCCAGGTCCCGGAAGAGGGCGGCCAGGCCCTCGCCGGCGCAGACGGCCACGAAGCCGTAGTCCTTCTCCGGCTCCGCCGGGGCGGCAGGGGCGGGATGGCCGTGATCCTCCTCGCCCTCCAGGTCGTCGGTGCTCTGGACGTGGCGGCCGGCGGCGAGATCCTCCGCCTGGGTGCGCATGTTCTCGATCTTGGCCAGCTCCAGGGTGCCGTACTTCTGAGCCTCGGTGAGGGCCTCGCCGGGGGTGTTGGTGTGGACGTGGACTTTGAAGGCCTCGTCGTCCTCGCCGATGACGAGACTGTCGCCGATGCCGTTCAGGAACTCCCGGAAGGGCTCCAGGGAGCAGGGGACGGTCTTGCGGACGATGAAGACGGTATCGAAGGCGAAGGTGATCTCGTCGGCGGAAAGGGCAGCGAAATCCGCCTTGGCGGCGGGGGCGGCGGTCTCGCCCAGATCCGGCATGGGTTCGCCGCGAAGCTCTGCCAGCATGCCCTCCAGGATCAGGAGGAAGCCCTTGCCGCCGGCGTCCACCACCCCGGCCTTCTTCAGGACGGGGTTCATGTCGATGGTCTGCTTCAGGGCGATGTGGCCCTCGGCGATGGCGGCCTCCAGCACGCCCTCCAGGCTCTCGCCCTCGGCGGCGGCCTCCACCGCCCGCTTGGCGGCGAGGCGGGAGACCGTCAGGATGGTGCCCTCGGTGGGCTTCATCACGGCCTTGTAGGCGGAGGAGACACCCTCCTGCAGCGCGGCGGCAAAGGCCGCGGGGGCGGCGCTCTCGTGGCCCTTCAGGCCCTTGGAGATGCCCCGGAAGAGGAGGGAGAGGATGACGCCGGAGTTGCCCCGGGCGCCCCGCAGGAGGGCGCTGGCGGTAATGGAGGCGGCC
Organism: uncultured Dysosmobacter sp.; assembly: GCA_934597465.1. GTDB lineage: Bacteria > Bacillota > Clostridia > Oscillospirales > Oscillospiraceae > Oscillibacter. The sequence continues at coordinate 7,301 of CAKTSC010000006.1, read as the reverse complement.
TGGTCCACCGTCTCGGGTTCCTTGCGCTGGAGCTCCGTCACGGCGGCGGCCAGGGTCATGCTCATATTGGTGCCGGTGTCGCCGTCCGGCACGGGGAAGACGTTGAGGTCGTTGATGGCCTGCTTCTCCCGGGTGATGCAGGCGGCGCCGTGGAGCACCATCTGCTTGAAAAGCGACGCGGTGATCTGATCGTACATGGCTGACGCTTCCTCCTTATAAGATCATGGAGTCCACGCAGACATGGACGGATCGGACGGTAACGCCGGTGATCCGGGTGACGTCATAGCGCAGGCGGTCGATGATGGCTTTGCAGACGGCGGGCAGGTTGACGCCGTTCTCCACGATGATGTGGAGCTCGATGGAGACGGTGTCATCCTCGTGGTAGGTGACGCTGACACCCTTGCTCATGGCCTCCCGCCGGAGGAGGTGGACGAGACCGTCCGTCATGGAGCGGAAGGCCATGCCCTTGACGCCGTAACAGTTGGTGGCGGCCATGCCGGTAATGTTGGAAAAGACCGCGTTGGCTACCGTGATCTCACCCAGTTCCGATTTGAATTGAATCATGAGAACATCCTTTCTTTCCCGGGGGGCGGGAGCTGTCCGCCGGGCGGACAGAACGCGCGGGATCGCGCGGAAACGAAGCGTTGGCATCCTCCCCGTGGGAGGGATCCCCGGCAGGGGATAAAGAAACAAGCATATTATATACGCCTTCGCCGGAAAGGGCAAGAGAAAAAACGGCGAAAACGATTGCGATCCCGCCGAAGCGCCGCCGGGGCGCCCGGGTGCGGCGGTGAAGGCCCCGGCGGATGGCAGCCGGGAACGGAAAAGGGGAGGGAAGCATGGCTTCCCTCCCCTTTGGGGTGCGGTGTGTGATTTCCGGTGCTCAGGCCCAGATGGCACGCATGAAGTCGGGATAGGCGTCGTCGCAGATGCTGACGCAGCGCAGCAGCAGCTCCCGGCAGATCTCGCCCACATCGTTGGCGCGGAAGGAGGCGTCCATCTCCGCCTGGATGGTGCTGTCCTTGGTGTCGATGCAGAACTTGGCGAAGCGGAACTTGTTGTTGACGGCGTTGACAACGGGATACATGGCCTCCAGCTTGCTCTCTGGGATCTTCACGATGTCAAAGACCCGGATCGCAACGCTCTGGCAGTCGGTGTCGAAGAAGAAGCGGCAGCGGATGGTGGACATATTCTCACCGCCGTAGCTGACGGTCAGCACGTCCTTGCCGTTGGAGGTGGGTTCATCCACAGTGTACTTGGTGCCCTTGGCCTCCAGGATGTCGATGAACTGCTGGGTAGAAGACAGCATATGTAGTACCTTCCTTTCTCTTTCCTCTATATTGGATGGGGTTCCCATGTTCGGGATCTGAATCCAGTATAGCATGGCTCCGGGAAAGCGTCAACAAGCCCGACTTCTCCCGGCGGGGGTATTTTTTCTCCCGTTCCCGGCGCAGGACGTGAATTTCCCCGATGGGGGCGATTTTTTCTCTCCGGGGCCGGGAGTACGAAAAAATCGCCGGGCTCTCTTGCATCTTGGCCCCGGATGCCTTATATTAGGGGGGAACACCAACGCGGGAGGGACTTTGCATGCGCGTAATCACCGGAACGGCCCGTGGCCGCCGCCTGAAGGAGCTGGAGGGGCTGGAGACCCGCCCCACCACCGACCGGGTGAAGGAGGGGCTTTTCAACGTCCTGCAGTTTGACATTGAGGGCCGCCGGGTGCTGGATCTCTTCGCCGGCACGGGGCAGCTGGGCATCGAGTGCCTCTCCCGGGGGGCGGCGGAGGCCGTCTTCGCCGAGCGGCGGCCGGACGCACTGAAGCTCATCCGGGAAAACCTGAAGGTGACGGAGCTTTTCGGCCGGGCGAGGGTGGTGGCGGGGGATTCCATGGAATTCCTCAGCACCACGGGGGAGAGGTTTGACATCATCCTGCTGGATCCGCCCTATGCCTCCGGCCTTCTGGAGGAGGCGCTGGGGATCATCGCCCGGCGGGATCTCCTGAACCCTTACGGCATCGTGACGGCGGAGTGCCCGGCGGAGCACGTGCTGCCGGAGCTGCCCGCCCCCTACCGTACGGGCCGCCGCTACCGTTATGGAAAGATCAGCCTGGGCGTCTACCGCAGGGAGGAGGATGCGCAATGACCACCGCCATCTGCACCGGGAGCTTCGACCCCATTACCCTGGGCCACACCGACGTGATCCGCCGGGCCGCCGCCTGCTTTGACCGGGTGGTGATCTGCGTGGCCGCCAACACCGAAAAGAGGAACCAGATGTTCACCGGGGAGCAGAAGCTGGCTCTGGTGGAGGCTGCCGTGGCCCATCTCCCCAATGTGGAGGCGGAGCTCTGGCCGGGCCTGGTGGTGGAATTCGCCTGCCGCCATGGCGCGAAGGTCATCATCCGGGGCGCCCGCAGCGCTTCGGACTTCGACGCCGAGTACGCCATGGGCATCATCAACGGAAAGCTGCTGCCGGGCCTGGAGACGGTGATCTTCCCCGCCGCGCCGGAGTACCTGCACATCAGCTCCACCATGGCAAGAGATATGATCCGGTACGGCCAGCCGCTGGAGGACTGCCTCCCGGCGGAGATCCTGCCGCTGCTGCGGGAAATGAGAAAGGATGGAAAGTAACATGGCAAACGAACAGGATGTGACCCGCCTCATCGACATGCTCTACGAGAAGGTGGAGGATGCCAAGGCCCCCGCCCTGAAGCCCAACATGAGCATGGTAGACCGGGACGAGATACTGGATTTGCTGGACGAGCTCCGGGCCCAGCTGCCGGTGGAGATGCGCCGGGCCAAGGAGCTGCTCTCCGCCCGGGAGAAGTTCGTGGAGGACGCCAAGCGGGATGTGGAGCGCATGATGCGCCAGGCGGAGCTGGAGGCCAAGAGCAAGGTCTCCGAGAGCGAGATCCTCTCCGCCGCCCGGGAGAAGAGCCGCGCCATGATCGCCCACGCTGAGGAGCGCTGCCGCCGGATGTACCAGGTCACCAACGACTATACCGAGGACGCCCTGGCCCGGGCGGAGGAGGCCATGCAGATGGCTCTCACCGAGGTCAAGCAGTCCCGGACGAACTTCCGCGCCGCCTCCGCCGCCAAGATGCAGGAGCAGCGGGCCAAGATGAGCGGCACCGAGGAACCGGCATCCACTGACGAATGATCTAAAAATACCTCAAAAATTTTGTAAAAAATCACGAAACAAAAGCTGGGAATTCTGCGAGAATTTCCACATATAGCGATGAAAACGGAAAAACGCACCCCCTGCCACAAGATGTTGTGGCAGGGGGTGCGTCGGTTTTTATGGAAACCAAAATAAAAATGAAACATGCGTTTGAAAAAATCGGGGAAGGACGGCGGATTCGCTAAAATTTTCCTGAAAAACCAGGGAGGGCGGGGAGAAAAAACCCTTGCAATCTCCCGGGGCATTGCGTATACTCAAAGGTACCAGGGTGGGGATTTGTGGGACTTGATGTGTCTCAGTGGGGATCAAGTGCCATTTCTGCCCTGAAAACCATCTGAAAGGGGGAACCGCCATGGCGCGCTTGCTGGGAAAAGCCATCAACAGCGTGGACAGTAAGGGCCGTGTCGTCATCCCCCTGGCCATGCGGGAGGTGCTGGGCGGCAGCTTCTATCTCACCATCGGCGCCGCCGGGTGCATCACCCTCTATCCCGAGAGCAAGTGGGAGCAGATCTCCGACAGTATGGACGAGCTGCCCTACTCCGAGGCCCAGCTCCTGGGTCTCCTTTACGCCAACGCCGTTCAGTGCGAGCCGGACAGCCAGGGCCGCGTCCTGCTGCCGGCCAACCTGCGGAAGTATGCCGGTATCGGCAAGACCGCGGCCATCGTGGGCCAGAACACCTACGCCGAGATCTGGGACGAGGCGGCATGGGAGGAGCGGGAGCAGAAGCTCCTCTCCGGCGGCAGCCTGGCCGCCGCCATGGACGCCCTGGCCCGGAACCGCCGGGATCGGAGCTGAGCCATGGAGTATACCCATCAGCCGGTGCTGCTGCATGAGTGCATCGAGGCCCTGGCCATCCGGCCGGAGGGCATCTATGTGGACGGCACCCTGGGCCGGGCCGGACATTCCCGGGAGATCGCGAAGCGCCTTACCACCGGCCGCCTGCTCTGCATCGACCGGGATCAGGCCGCCATCGACGCGGCGGAGGAACGCCTTGCCCCCTGGCGGGAGCGGGTGACCCTCATTCACAGTAATTTTGACCGCCTGGGGGACATCCTCCGGGAGGAAGGCATCCCCGGCGTGGACGGGATGCTCTTCGACCTGGGCGTCTCCTCCCCCCAGCTGGATGACCCCACCCGGGGCTTCTCCTACATGCACGACGCGCCCCTGGACATGCGGATGGACGCCTCCGCCCCCCTCACCGCCCGGGAGGTGGTGAACGGCTGGAGCTACGAGGAGCTCCGCTGCATCCTCTTCGACTTCGGCGAGGAGCGCTACGCCCCCGCCATCGCGAAGGCCATCTGCTGCCGCCGGGAGGAGAGACCCATCGAGACCACCCTGGAGCTGGTGGAGGTCATCAAGTCCGCCATGCCTCCCGCCGCCCTGCGGGAGAAGCAGCATCCCGCCAAGCGAAGCTTCCAGGCCATCCGTATCGCCGTCAACGGCGAGCTGGACGCCCTGGAGCCCATGCTGGAGGCCGGGGCCGACGCCCTGAAGCCCGGCGGGCGGCTGGCCGTCATCACCTTCCACTCCCTGGAGGATCGGATCGTGAAGCGGACGCTGCAGCGCCTGGCTACCGGCTGCACCTGCCCCAGGGAGTTCCCGGTCTGCGTCTGCGGCAAGAAGCCCAAGCTGAAGCTGGTGAACCGCAAGCCCATCGTCTCCACGGCGGAGGAACTGGACGAGAACCCCCGGGCCCGCAGCGCCAAGCTCCGCGTAGCGGAGCGCTGCGGCTTTGACATCGGCTGACCGGAGACGGTACAAGCCCCGCGCCGCCAGGCGGCGCAAAAAAGGAACCATCCGCCCCGCAAGGCGCCGCCCCACCCGGGCCGGGCGCGAAGCGCGGCGAGAAATCTTTTCGCTGGGATCCCGGAAGGATCCCGGCGAGGAACGGAGTGACGCATATGGCATCCACCGCCCGCCAGTCCCGCTATTCCGGCAGCGGCACGGTATACGGAAATCTCGCATATGACCTGGATCGGGAAGTCCTCCGCCGGGAACTGGATCACGCCGGGGAGGCCCGGCGGGAGAAGACCCAGACTGCCCCCCGGGTGCGGAGCCTGACCCATGTGCAGCTGCGCCCCCGGGAGCAGGTGTCCGTCCTTACGGTGGCGGGCTTCCTGGCGGCGGCGTGTCTTGCGGTGCTGCTGATCGTCAGCTATGTGAAGCTCACGGTCATCGGCAGCTCCGTGGTGGAGCTCCAGAGCGAGCTCTCCGCCCTGGAATCCCAGAACGTGCTGCTGACCACCCAGTATCAGGAGCTCTACGACCTTGCCGCCGTGAAGGCCGCGGCGGAGGAGGCCGGCATGGTGAAGCCCTCCGGCAGCCAGGTCTTCTATCTGGATCTCTCCGAGGGGGACAGCGCCGTGGCCTGCCAGCAGGCGGAGCCCGGCGTGCTGGACAGGCTACTGGACTCCCTGAACCACGGCATCTATGCCGCGGTGGAATATTTCAGCTGAACGCGCCCATAGAATGAGGAGGGAGTAAGAAGGCGACTTCTTACTCCCGTCTTTGCCATTAGCCTGGAAGTCTTCGGGCGGGGCAGAGCGCGCGAGAACCACCCTTCCGGGAAAGGAGCCCACATGGCAGAGACAAGAAAACGCAGGAAAAGCGACGCCGCCCGCAGGGCAAACCAGACCATCCACAGCCGGACGCTGGTGCTGATGGGCATTTTCGGCGTGTTCACCTTCCTGCTGCTCTTTTGGAAGCTTTACGACCTGCAGATCGTCCGGCACGACGAGCTGCAGGAGAAGGCCGTGAACCAGCAGACCCGCTCCAGCGTCATCACCGCCTCCCGGGGCACCATCTACGACCGCAGCGGCGAGGTGCTGGCCATCTCCTCCTCGGCGGAAACGGTGAATATCAGTCCCCGGGATATCGCAAGCTATGTCAAGAGCCAGAACGAGGCCATCGAGGAGGCCCGGAAGAAGGCCGCCGAGAAGCAGCAGCCCTACACCGCGCCGGAGGTCAAGGACGAGGACTACATCGCCCGGGGCCTGGCCCGGATCCTGGAGCTGGAGGAGAGCGCCGTCCGGGAGCGGATGAACCGCCTGAACTCCGGCTATGAGATCCTGAAGAAGAAGGCGCCCCAGGCCCAGGCGGACGAAGTCCGCCGTTTCGTCAACGGCGAGATCGACGACGAGGGCAACGAGGTACCGGAGAAGGAGCGCAAGAAGATCCACGGCGTCTACCTGGAGCCGGACTCCAAGCGCTACTACCCCAACGGCACCCTGGCCGCCCAGGTCATCGGCTTTGTCAACGCCGAGAACGAGGGCGCCTACGGCCTGGAATCCTACTATAACTCCGTTCTCACCGGCACCTCCGGCATGACCGTCACCGGCAAGACCGCCGTGGGCAAGACCCTGCTCTACGACTACGAGCAGTACTACGACGCCGAGAACGGTGCAAACCTCGTCACCACCCTGGACTCCACCGTGCAGTACTACCTGGAGAAGGGGCTGGAGGAGATGATCACCAAGTTCGACCCCAAGAACGGGGCCACCGGCATCGTGATGGACGTGCGCAGCGGCGCCGTGCTGGGCATGGCGTCCTTCCCCACCTACGATCTCAACCAGTACAGCGCCATCTACGACAGCAAGCTCCAGGCCACGCTGGAGGGGCTGGAGGAGGGCAGCGATGAGTACCTCAGCGCCCTGAAGGCCGCCCAGAACAAGCAGTGGCGCAATAAGTGCGTCAACGATACCTACGAGCCCGGCTCCACTTTCAAGCCCGTGACCCTGGCCGCGGCCCTGGAGGAGGGGCTGGTGACCCCCAACACCACCTTCACCTGCACGGGCTCCATCAAGGTGCAGGGCTGGGGCAGCGCCATCGGCTGCTCCAAGCGCTCCGGCCACGGGACGCAGAGCCTGATGGTGGCCACCGGCAACTCCTGCAACCCGGCCTTCATCACCATGGGCCTGAAGATCGGCACCGACACCTACTATGATTACCTGGAGGAGTTCGGCTTTCTGGAGAGCACCGGCATCGACCTTTACGGCGAGTCCAAGACCATCTTCGCAAGCCGGGAGAGCTTCAACACCAACGTGGTCTCCCTGGCGTCCTACGCCTTCGGCCAGACCTTCAACATCACGCCCCTGCACCTGATCCGGGCCCAGGCGGCCTGCGT
>CAKTSC010000005.1 GCA_934597465.1 uncultured Dysosmobacter sp. | reverse complement strand
CTGGAGTCCACCACCTATAAGTTCGCCAAGTGCCTGCAGCACCGCTTCGGCGTCATCGAGGGCATCACCGACAAGGGCTATATCACCAACTCCTACCACGTCCACGTGACGGAGAAGATCAACGCCTTCGACAAGCTGAAGTTCGAGGCCCAGTTCCAGCACCTCTCCCCCGGCGGCGCCATCAGCTATGTGGAGGTGCCCGACATGCAGGACAACCTCCCCGCCGTGCTGGAGGTCATGAAGTTCATCTACGACAATATCATCTACGCCGAGCTGAACACCAAGAGCGACTACTGCCAGGTCTGCGGCTGGGACGGCGAGATCCAGATCGCGGAGGAGCACGGCAAGCTCATCTGGAAGTGCCCCAAGTGCGGCAACACCGACCAGGACAAGATGAATGTGGCCCGGCGCACCTGCGGCTACATCGGCACCCAGTTCTGGAACCAGGGCCGCACCCAGGAGATCCGCGACCGGGTGCTGCACCTCTAAAAACCCAGGGAAAGGCCGTTGCGAGACGGCCTTTCCCCTTCCCGCTTTTTCGGAAGGAGTCAGGAACATGAAGCATATCCTCTGCTACGGGGACTCCAACACCTGGGGCTTTCAGCCGGGCTTCGGCGGGCGCTATCCCAGGCCCCGCCGCTGGACGGGCGTCGCCGAGGGGCTGCTGGGGGCGGATCACACCTTCCTGGAGAACGGCCTCAACGGCCGCACCACGGACTTTGACGACCCCGACCTCCCCTACCGCAACGGCCGCAAGGGCTTTGCCTACGCCATGGTGTCCCAGAAGCCCATCGACCTGCTTGTCCTGATGCTGGGCACCAACGACCTGAAGTTCACCGCGGCGGAGGGCAGCCGGGACGGGCTTGCCCGCATCCTGGAGCAGGCCCTGCACCCGGAGATCCACTTCCCCTCCGGCTCCAGCCCGGTCTACACCGGGCGGCCCCGGGTGCTACTGCTCTCCCCCATCCGGGTTCGGCCGGGAACGGTCTTCGACCGCCCCTGCGGCGGCCCCGCCGATCCGGCGGCGGAGTCGGAGCGCTTCGCGCCCCTCCTCCGGGCCCTGGCTCAGGAGCAGGGCGTGGACTTCCTGGACGCGGCGGAGTTCGCCGTGGCTTCCCGGCTGGACGGCATCCACATGGGCCCCGAGGCCCACGAGGCCCTGGGCCGGGCCGTGGCGGACAAGATCCGGGCCATTTTTGCCGAGGAGGCGTGACCATGTACTACGGCGAGATCAAAAACTGCGACATCGCCAACGGCGAGGGCGTCCGGGTAACGCTCTTCGTCTCCGGCTGCACCAACCACTGCAAAAACTGCTTCCAGCCCCAGACCTGGGCGTTTGATTACGGTCAACCCTTCACGGCGGAGACGGAGACGGAGCTCCTGCGGCTGCTCTCCCCCCGCTACATCCGGGGACTGACCCTGCTGGGGGGCGAGCCCTTCGAGCCCGAGAACCAGCGCGCCCTCCTCCCCTTCCTCCGCAGGCTCCGCCAGGAGCTGCCGGAGAAGAACGTCTGGGCCTTCACCGGCTTCACCTGGGAGGAGCTCCACACCGAGGGCTCCCACCCCCGCTGCGAGGTGACGGACGAGCTCCTCTCCCTCATCGACGTCCTGGTGGACGGCCGCTATGTGGAGGAATTGAAGGACATCGGCCTTCGCTTCCGGGGCAGCAGCAACCAGCGCCTGCTGGATCTCAACGCCACCCGGGCCAGCGGGATCCTCACCCGGCTGCCCGACCATGACCGCTGCGGGCGGAAAGGAGAATAAATGTTATGGTAACTATCGCACAGCGCATCGAGGCCCTCCGGACGGAGAAGGGCCTGAGCCGCCCCGCCCTGGCGGCGGCGGTGAGCCTGCCCCGGATGTCCATCGAGAAGTTCGAGACCGGGCGGCAGACCCCCTCCCAGGAGCAGCAGAAGATGCTGGCAGCCTACTTCGGGGTGTCCGTCTCCTACCTCCGGGGGGAGAGCGACGACCCCACCAGCATGGAGAGCTGGCTCAACGGGAACGTACCGGACGAGCCGATGCCTTCCCCCGCTCCCCGGCGGGCAACCGTCAGCGCCGCCCCCGCCAAGGTGAAGGAGGACGGCGCGGTCTTCGGGGCGCTGCTCAAGAGCCCGGCCTTCCAGACCCTCATCAGGGACGCGGCGGCGGAGTACCTCCGCTCCCCGGAGGGACAGGCCCTCATTGCCAAAGCCGTCCGGCGGGAGCTGGACAAGCGATAAGATTTTGAAGGAGGATCATCTATGGAACGGATCACGACCCCCAAGGCCCCGGCGGCCATCGGCCCCTACTCCCAGGCGTACCGCACGGGGGATCTCCTCTTCACCTCCGGCCAGGTGGCCCTGGATCCGGAGACCGGCGCGGTGGTGGGCAGCACCGTGGAGGAGCAGGCCCGGCGCTGCTGCGAGAGCGTGGGCGCCATCCTGGCGGAGGCGGGCCTGGGCTTTGAGAACGTGGTGAAGACCACCTGCTTCCTGGCGGATATGGCGGATTTCGCCGCCTTCAACGCCGTCTACGGCGAGTACTTCACCGGCAAGCCCGCCCGCTCCTGCGTGGCGGTGCGGGAGCTGCCGAGAAAGCTCCTGTGCGAGATCGAAGTGATCGCGGAATTTCGCTGAAATGTACCGGGGGACATTCCAGCGAGGATAGGCCCCGTGCCGCTGGGCGGCATGATGGCCAAAGGCCCTCCGGCATCGCCGGAGGGCCTTTGCACTCCGCTTTGGCGTGAAGAAGGCCCAGCCCCTTTGGGACTGGGCCTTCTTCACACGTCGCTGCGTGAGAGGAATTTTTCGCTGCGTACACGCCACGGCGAAAAATAATTTAAGTTCTTTCCGCCGAAGGCGGAAACCAGGAAGGGGCATCGACCCCTTCCCAGACTTTCCCCGGGACGCAGGACGAAGGACGAAAGTCCCCGGTCAGCTGCCAACCGCTATCGATCCCCCTGCTATCCGCCTGGCCGCAAAGCGGCTTCGGCGGCGACGGCCACTCGCGCCGCTTCGCTCCGCAGCAAAGACTTCCACAAGAAACGCCCCCGCTGCTTGCCGCAAACCTCCAACACCCCGCCGCCCGCAGGCACTTTCACCCCGCCCTGTTCCTCATAGATTTGCCTGGCACTACCACGAACCAAGCACGGGGCGAGCTCCGCCAGACTACTGCAAAAACGTTCCCTCAATCCCTCAACATCTTGTAGGGGCGGCCCTATGTGGCCGCCCGCTCCCCCGTCCCCCGCGGGGCCCAAGGCTCCCTTGTGCAAAGGGGGAGTGAGCCGAGCGCTGCCGGAGGCAGAGACAGCGAGGCGAGCGAGTGGCAGCGGTCAAAATCCTGTGAGCGTGTGCGAGCAAAGAATTTTGGGTACTGCAACAGGAGCTGCCAGCCGCAGGCTGACTGCGGGATCGCCAGGACGCGCTTCCGTAGGGGGCGGCGTCCTCGACGCCCCGATTTCCTGTCCTTCGTCCCCCGCAGGGCGTAGGGGCCGCCCCCCTGTCCCCGCAGGTCAAAAATTCTTTGTTTTCCATTCGGAATTCTCAATTTTCCCCCGTTATCTCTGAAAAAACCGAAAAGCGGCGGCCCTCCGGCCGCCGCTTCCCTTGTTTCCGGTATCCCGCGCCATCAAATCAAGGCAGATAATCCCGGTGGATCGCCGCTACCTTGCCCTCCACGGTCTCCACCGTGGTGGCAAGGGGGCTGAACACCGCATCCCCCAGCGCCGGGAGATCCTTGGCGCAGAGGGTCTTTCCCGGATTCTCCGGATCGGAATCGTCCGTCAGCACAAAGTCCGGCCCCACCGGCAGGGTGATCTGTCCCACCTCGAAAAGATCCCGGGCGTCGTCCTCCAGCTGCACCCGATAGGCCCCGCCTCCGGCGGAGATCAGGTCGATGCCCCCGGCCTCCAGCCCGCCGTTGATGCGGACGCCGCCGTTCTCCTCCGCCAGGCTCTCCACCGGGATCTCCCGGCCCTTTACCACCAGCGTATCGCCCACGGCCAGCCGGGAGATGTCCACCGCGTCGAAGAGCTCATAGTCGTAGACGGTGAGGTCGATGACGAGTCCGCCGTCCTCCTCCCGGATGTCGCTGCCTTGGAATCCGGCCAGAAACTGGTTGTCTCCCTCCGCAAGAGCGCTGAGATCCAGGGTGCTGGGCAGGGGTTGCACCCGGAGGGGATCCTGCCGAGAGGTGCTTCCGCCGGCGGAGGCGCTGGCGCAGCCCGTGGGCGTCCCGCAGCCGGCAAGGGTCAGAAGGCTCAGGGAAAACAGCAGGAAAATGACCTTTTTTGCGAATTTTTTCATCCGAATTCCTCCTTTTTTGATCTTTTTTCCCGTTTCCAACAGAGCATTTTCCGTGGGGGAAAATCCTCCAAAATCCCTTAAAATCCTTCAAAGCAAGGGAATAGTAGCAAAGAAAAGGGGGAAAATCAAGAACATTTCGGTAACAATTTCCCCTCCGGCATTGACGCTTCCGGCCGCCCGTGCTATCCTGGGGCAAAGCCAAGAAGGGGAGGTTTCCGCCATGAAACGCCTATCCGCCCTGCTGTTGCTCCTGGTTTTGCTCCTTACCGCCTGCTCCTCGCCGTCCGCCGCCCAGGGGAGCAGCGCCTCCCAAAGCGCCATTTCCGGTTCGGTGGAGAGCGCCCCGCCGACCGTCTCCCAGCCGGATGGCTCCCAGCCCTCCCAGCCCTCCCAGCCGGAGTCGTCCCAGGATGGGCCTTCCGCCCCTTATGCCTTGCCGGAGGGCTTCGTCCTTCTGGCGGACGCCGTGCCGGATATCCTCCAGGAGATCCGCTACTACTCCACCTATAACTTCGTGGGCAGCCGCATCGACGGCTATGAGCAGCCCTGCGCCATCCTGACGGCGGAGGCTGCCCGGGCTCTCCGGGCCGTCAGCAACGAACTTCTGGCGGAAGGCTACCGCCTGAAGATCTACGACGCCTACCGTCCCCAGTCGGCGGTGGATCACTTCGTCCGCTGGGCGGAGGACTTGGAGGATACCGCCATGCGGCCCTACTTCTATCCGGAGGAGGACAAGTCCCAGCTCTTCGCCCACGGCTACATCGCCGCCCGCTCCGGCCACAGCCGTGGCAGCACCGTGGATCTGACCCTGCTGGACGAGGCCACCGGCAAGGAGCTGGACATGGGCGGCACCTTTGACTACTTCGGCGCCCCCTCCCACACAGACTATGCCGGTCTCACGCCGGAGCAGCAGGCCAACCGGGCCCTCCTGCGGGACGCCATGCTCCGCCACGGCTTCCGCGCCCTGAAAACCGAGTGGTGGCACTTCACCCTCCGGGAAGAGCCCTTCCCGGACAGCTACTTCGATTTTCCTGTCCGCGCGCCGGACTGAAAAAGCGGCCCTTCCGCCTTGGGAGGGCCGCTTTCCGTCTTCACTTCTTCCAGCGCTTCAGCTCCGGGAAGTACCGGCGCATCCGGGCCTTGGCCTCCTCCGCCGTGAGACCCGGCGTGTTGTCCGCCATGGGCTTTGCGCAGAAGTCGATCATCTCCTCCATGCTCATCTCGCCCAGGAAGGCGCCGTTTCCGTAGCAGTAGGAGCAGTAGTCGGCGCTGAGGCTTCCGTCGGCCTCGGTGCCGTAGGCGATGCCCGGCAGCATGGGCATGCCGCAGGACTGGCAGAATTTCGTGTTGTTGAGATCCATGGTAGAACCCTCCTTCGTTGTTGCCCTCATTCTACCAAAGAAAACCTGACATCCTCTGTCAGCTTTCCGAGTGCTTCCGGAAAATTTCCGCCCCCATGGCCGCCAGCTTCCGCCGCAGGGCCTCCGGGGCCAGGACTTCCACCCCCGTGCCGAAGGAGAGGAGGTAGCCGTAGAGCCAGTCGTCCGCCGGAAGGCTTACTCGCACCTCCAGCCGCCCGTCCGGCAGGAGCGCCACATCCTCCGGCTGAAACTCGTCATAGACCCGGTAGGCGAGCCGTGGATCAAAGCGCAGATGGCAGTCCGCCCGGAAAAGGGGCGGGATCTCCCCAGGGAAGTCGATGTCCGGCGGTGCCAGCTCCCGGTGGAAGGTCTGCTCCGTCACAGTCGCGTCCAGCATCCGGGTGAGGCGGAAGCTGCGGTAGTCCTCCCGCAGCAGGTCGAAGCCCTGCAAGTACCAGCCCTGACCCTTGAAGACCAGCCGGGCGGGCAGCACCTCCCGGGGGAGGGTCTCCCCGTGGGAGCTGGCGTAGCGGAAGGTGACGCTCCGCCGCTGGCGGATGGCCGTCCGCAGGGCCTGGAAGGTTCGGCTGTCCCGGCCGCTCTGGCCGCCCCAGCGGCTCAGGTGTACCTGCAGCCAGTCGTCCCCCTCCCGCCGGAAGAGGGCGGAGAGCTTCCCCAGGGCGGCCTCGCCCTCCTCCCCGGGCAGGGCCCGGAGGGCGGTGAGGAGCCGGCGCTGCTCCTCCTCCGTGAAGGCGGCCCGATCCAGGACGTAGCCCTCCATGAGATAGACGCCCCCGCCCTTGCCCTGGGCGGCGCAGATGGGCACCCCGGCGGCGGAGAGGCTGTCCACGTCCCGGTAGACCGTGCGGACGGAGACCTCCAGCTTTTCCGAGAGCTCCCGGGCGGTGAGCCGCCCGTGCTCCAGAAGGAGATATACCATTTGAAAAAGCCGTCCGGCGGACATTTCCTCACCCCCCTTTTTGTTTGGGGGATTAGTATAGCATAATCCGGGGCGGATGTATAGTCCCGGTTCCGGGGGCGGTTGGCCGACCGGGGGGCCGGGGGAGCCCGGCGGCTGTCGGCCCCGTGTCGGGGCCGGGAGGGCCCGCCGTTCCGGCAGGGCGCCAGCGAAGGCTGGTGGTCTTGGCCCCGGTATCGGGGCCGGGATATCCCGCCCGATGGGCGGGGGTGTTGGTTTTGAGTGGTTTCGGTAGGACGGTAGGGGGCGTGCTCTGTCCCGTCCTGGGTGGGGCTTCCGTGCGGATGCTTCGCTGGCGCTGGTTGGGTGGGGAAAGAAGCGTGTACTTCTCCTATTTGCCCTCTGTCATTGCGAGGAGCAAGGCGGCGTGGCGATCCGTTCTTTTGTTGGCGGTTTGGTTTGCACAGGGGTGCTCGGGCGGCCACATAGGGCCGCCCCTACGCAGTGTTGAGGGTTTACGGGAACTAACGGAGTCGTTCCTTGCGATAGTCTGGCAGGGGGGAAGCACGGGGCGGGGGTTCGTCAGAATGACGGGACACGGGCGGGTTTTCTGGGGAAACGTTTACTTTCTTTTCCCGAGTGGGTGGGGTATAATGGAGGCCGCATCACTGGAAGCGGAGGCGTGGTATGAAACATCTGGCGTTCAAACGGGGGCTTCGGGACGGGGTTCCCATCGGTTTGGGGTACTTTGTAGTGAGCTTTGGCGTTGGCATTGCCTGCCGGGCCGCGAGGCTCAGCGCCGTGCAGGGCTTTTTCATGAGCCTGCTGAACAACGCCTCCGCCGGGGAGTACGGCGGTATCACGGTGATCGCCGGGGACGCGGGCATCCTCACCATGATCCTTATGATGCTGGTCATCAACGCCCGGTATCTCCTGATGGGCTGCGTGCTGAGCCAGAAGCTGGCCCCGGAGCTGCCCCTCCGGCACCGGATGCTGATGGCCTTTGACCTGACGGACGAGATCTTCGGGCTGGCGGTGGCCCAGCAGGGGACGCTGAGCCCCTGGTACTACTACGGAGCCATGTGCGCCGCCCTGCCGGGCTGGAGCTGCGGCACGGTGCTGGGGGTACTGCTGGGGCAGTTACTGCCCGCGTGGGCCATCAGCGGCTGCTCGGTGATGCTCTTCGGCATGTTCCTTGCCATTATCCTGCCGGAGGGGAAGCGGAACCGGGTGGTGCTGGGGCTCATCCTTGTGAGCTTTCTCTGCGGCGGGCTGGGGGCCAAGCTGCCGCCCCTGTGCCACCTCTCAGAGGGGATGCGGATCCTGCTGCTGACCGTGCTGATCTCCGCCGCCGCGGCGGCGCTGTTCCCCCGGAGGGATGATGAGGAGGAGGCGAGCGCGTGAAGACCTGGCTCTACATCGCCGTGATGGCGCTGACCACCTACTGCATCCGGGTGCTGCCCCTGACGCTGATCCGCAAGCCCATCCGGAGCGTTTTCCTGAAGTCCTTCCTCTACTACGTGCCCTACGTCACCCTGGCGGTGATGACCTTCCCCGCCATCACGGAGGCCACCCAGTCCCCCATCGCCGGGTGGGCAGCCATGGGCGTCGGCATCCTATGCGCCTGGTTTGGGCTGGGGCTGCTGCCGGTGTCCATCCTCTGCTGCGGGACGGTGATCCTGCTGGAGGCCATCCTGCTCTGACCGCGCTGCGAAAAGCGCCGCCCCGGACGGCTCCGGGGCGGCGCTTTTTTCCTTGCCAGCGGGCGGCGGCTGGGGTACAATGGGGAAAAACGGAACAGCTCCGGCACGGCCCGGAGCGGAAAGGAACACGGCCATGGAGACTGGAACGATCCTCCCCTTCCCTGCCCCGGATCCCTGGGAGGCCCTGGAGGGCATGACGGCGGAGGAGCTCCGCGCCTTCCGGGAAACCCTCCTCCGGCAGCGGGCGGAGATGGATGCGGTAGAGCTCGACGAGGCGGACGGGGAGGCCTATGAGACCTGGGCGGAGGCCCACGAGGAGCTGGAAGATCTCATCGACGAGGTCACCGACCGGCTGGAGGAGGAATGATGGAATACAACAAGCAGATCGCCGCCCTGGCCCAGGGCGACAGCATTGAGGGCTTCTACCTGCTGCGCTCGGCGGCCGGGAAGCTCACCGCCACTGGGAAGCCCTTCCTGCTCATGACCCTGGCTGACCGCAGCGGGGCCATTGAGGGGAAGATCTGGGACTACCCTGGGCCCATCGGCCATGCCCAGGAGGGGAAGGTCGTGAAGATCCGGGGCAGCGTGGGGGAATACCGGGGCACGCCCCAGATCACGGTGGAGCGGATCCGCCTGGCGGCAGAGGGGGATCCGGTGGATCTCTCCGCCCTGGTGCCGGAGGCCCCCATCGACCGGGATCGGGTCATGGCGGAGGTGGAGGACTGGCTGGGGAGCATTCAGGATGCCGACTACCGGGCCCTGGCTCTGGCGCTGCTGGCGCGGCACCGGGAGGACTTCCCCCGGATCCCGGCGGCCAAGAGCGTACACCACGGCTTCCGGGGCGGGCTTTTGATGCACACCGGCAGCATGCTGAAGATCGCGGACTTCCTGGCGGGGCTCTATCCGGAGATCATCGACCGGAGCCTGCTGCTGGCGGGGACGTTCGCCCATGACCTGGCCAAGAGCCGGGAGTTTCGGCTCTCGGAGCTGGGGCTTGCCACGGATTACAGCCCTGAGGGGCAGCTTCTCGGGCACCTTGTGATGGGGGCCCAGGAGGCGGCGGAGGCCGCCCGGGAGCTAGGCACACCGGAGGAGAAGATCCTGCTTCTCCAGCACCTGATCCTCTCCCACCACGGGGAGCCGGAGTTCGGCGCGGCGGTGCGGCCCGCCTGCGCGGAGGCGGAGCTCCTCAGCTACATCGACGGCATTGACAGCCGGATGGAGATCTGCCGGGAGGCCCTGGCGGAGACGGAGGAGGGCGGCTTCAGCCAGCGGATCTTCGCCCTGGACGGCCGGAGGCTCTACCGCCACCACTAAACGACGCGCCCGGCCCGGCAGCTCTCGCTGCCGGGCCGGGCGTCGGTGTTTTTCCGGCGTTCAGGGTCTTCCCTGCCCCGGGATCAGCCGCAGCGCTCCTCCCTGCCGGGCTCCGGGGCCTTGCGCAGCTCCCGGCGGATGGCCCGGAATCGAGGGGGCACCTGGGCCTCCGGCAGGTTCTGGGGCACGTCGGTGCTGCCCGCCGCCTGGGCGGTCTCGTAGAACCAGCACTTGTAGTCCACCGTCTCCAGGGTGCGGCGGAGCTCCTCCATCCGCTCCTCCAGCGCCGCCCGCTGGCGGAGGAAGAGGCGGAGCCGGGCCTCGATGGTATCATCTCCCCGGAGGGCCAGCTGGATGTACTCCCGGATATCCCGGAGGGACATGCCCGCGCTCTTCATGCAGGTGATGACCCGGAGCCACTCCATGTCCGAGTCCCGGAAGCGGCGGATGCCGCCGGAGGAACGCTCCACAAAGGGCAGCAGGCCCTCCCGGTCATAGTAGCGCAGGGTGGACGCGGGGATCCCCAGCAGTTTGGCCATCTCTCCCACGGTATAAGTCATGGCAGCCTCCCAAAAAATAATCCTGCGAAAGGTCTTGACTGTAAGTACACTTCAAGTTGTAGAGTGAAGAGGAACCGGAAGGAATCATACCGCGGGGCAGCGGCGCTGTCAAGCGGACAAGGAGGAAACGAGCATGAAGCCCTATATCATCTGCCACATGATGAGCTCCGTGGACGGGCGCATCGACTGCGCCATGACGGAGCAGCTGCCAGGGGTGGAGGAATACTACGACGCCCTGGCGGCCCTGAACGCCCCCAGCCGCGTCAGCGGCCGGGTGACGGCCCAGCTGGAGATGGCCCGGCCCGGCGTCTTTGAGAGCGCGGCCCGGACGCCCCTGGGGAAGGAGACCTTCTTCCGGGCCGCGGAGGCCCCGGGCTACGAGATCGTCGCAGACAACCGGGGGACGCTTCTCTGGGAGGCGGAGGACGGCGGGGAGCGGCCGCTGCTGATCCTCACCTCGGAGCGGGTGAGCCGGGAGTACCTGCGCTACCTGGAGGGGAAGGGCATCTCCTGGATCGCCTGCGGCAGGGAGTGCATCGATCTCGGCCGGGCCTGCGGGATCCTGGGGCAGGAGTTCGGCGTGGAGCGGATGGCCGTGGTGGGCGGCGGGCACATCAACGCCGCCTTCCTGGCGGCGGGGCTTCTGGACGAGGTCAGCGTTCTCGTGGGCGCGGGCATCGACGGCCGGGGCGGGCAGAGCGCCGTGTTCGACGGGCTGCCCAAGGAGCGGCCGGTGACGCCCCTGCGGCTTTCCGGCGTGCGGCAGTTTGAAAGCGGCGCGGTGTGGCTGCGCTATGTGACGAAGGTATGAGAAAAAGGAGGTCTTTTCCATGAAGTATGCGGATCGGGAAGCCTTTGAGGCGGCGGACGCCTTCGGCGTCGGCGTGCCCAACACGGCCTATGCGAGGTTTTTTACCGGGGATTCCTTCCTGAAGCCCCTGACGGAGCCGGAGGGCGGGCTCTTCGCCGCCAACGTGAGCTTCGCCCCGGGCTGCCGGAACAACTGGCACATCCACCACGCGGAGCTGGGCGGCGGGCAGCTGCTGCTGTGCACCGCCGGGGAGGGCTGGTACCAGGAGGAGGGCAAGCCCGCCCGGAGCCTGACGGCCGGGAGCGTTGTGATGATCCCGCCGGAGGTGAAGCACTGGCATGGGGCCAAGAAGGACAGCTGGTTCAGCCACATCGCCCTGGAGGTGCCCGGCCGGGGCTGCCGCACGGAGTGGTGCGAAGCGGTGACGGACGAGGAATACGGCAAACTGTAAGGAGGAAGAACAGATGGCAGTCAAGCAGACGGCTGGCCGCGACCAGCTGGGGCAGTTCGCCCCGAAATTTGCGGAGCTCAACGACGATGTGCTCTTCGGGGAGGTCTGGAGCCGGGAGGAGCAGCTCTCCCTGCGTGACCGCTCCCTGGTGACGGTGGTGGCGCTGATGGCCCAGGGGCTCACGGACGAGTCCTTCCGCTATCACCTGATGAGCGCTAAGAAAAACGGCATCACCCGGGAGGAGATCGCCGAGATCGTGACCCACGCGGCCTTTTACTGCGGCTGGCCCAAGGCCTGGGCGGTGTTCCGCATGGCCAAGGAGGTCTGGGGGGACGAATGACCGCTCCCCCGGCGCGGAGGGGCCGCGGCGGCTCCCGCGCACGGGAATCAAGAAAAGCCCCGGCAGCTTTCGCTGCCGGGGCTTTCCGCGCGTTTTTCCGCCTGCGTTGGGCGGGAGGGCGGTCTGTGCGCGGCTCAGTGCCGGAGGAGGGCGGCGGAGCCCAGGAGCAGCAGGCCGCCGCAGAGGGCGAAGCACCAGCCGATGCCCAGGGCCGCCAGGGCGGAGGAGGCGAAGAGGGAGACCACCTCCACTAGGTTCACGCCCAGATTCATGGCGGAGAGGGCCGCCGCCCGGCCGCCCTCCAGCCCCAGGGCGTCCACCAGGCGGTTCTGCCGTTCCTCCAGGCAGAGGGAGGCGAGATCCAGCAGCAGCGGCAGCAGGAGCATCAGGGGCA
Organism: uncultured Dysosmobacter sp.; assembly: GCA_934597465.1. GTDB lineage: Bacteria > Bacillota > Clostridia > Oscillospirales > Oscillospiraceae > Oscillibacter. Next base: position 10,556 of record CAKTSC010000005.1, on the reverse strand, counting down.
GCACCGCCCAGGGACTGCGGAGCCAGCCGAAGATCAGCAGGGCCCCGCCGCCCAGGGCGCAGAAGAGGGCCGTCAGCCGTTCCTTCCGGCAGTGGGCGCAGCGGCGGAGGATGGGCTCGGCCAGCATCTGCCCGGCGGAGTAGCCCAGGATCACCGGGGAGAGCCAGGTCAGCGGGAGGCCGCAGAGCTGGAGCTTCTCCGCGTAGAAGAAGTTCACCAGCAGCCACGCCACGCTGAAGGCCGAGAGCAGCGCCGTGAAGAGCAGGGCCCGGCGATCCCGGAGGATCCGGCCTAGCTGCGCCCGGAGGGGCGGGCCTTCCCGGGATGCCGGGGCGGTCTTCCCCTCCCGCCGCAGGAGGAGGGCGCAGAGGAGCCCTCCCACGCCGGAGAGCACGCTGGCCAGCAGCAGGCCCGTAAGGCCGAAGGCGCGGTAGAGCAGGGCGCAGCAGGCCGTGCTGAGGAGGAAGCCCGCCGTGCCGCAGTTGGCGGCCCGGGCGGCCCGAGGCAGGTAGCCCTCCTCCCCCCAGAGGGCGTAGAGGTAAGCGCTGTCCGTACCGGAGGAGAGGCAGGCGGAGAGGCCCTCCGCCACCGCCTCCAGCACAAAAAGGGACAGGGAGCGGAGGAGGAAGGCCGCCGTCAGCAGCGCCCGGGCCGCCAGCAGCAGGAGCTGGGAGAGCACGAGGGAGTTCCGGAAGCCCACCCGGTCGGTGAGGCGGCCCGTGGGGAGCTCCCCCAGGGCGATGACGGCGGAGAGCAGGGCCTGCAGCAGGAAGAACCGGGACTCCGGAAGTCCGGCCTGCGTCCGCACCAGCAGCGCCATCGGGGCGAAGAACACCAGCCCACCGAAAAAGCACATGCCGTCATAGGCGTCCAGGGCGGGGCGCTTCCCGGCACGGCTCCGGCTGCCGGCGGTCTCAGCCATGGTAATCGCCGGTGGCGGAATCCACCGTCACGTAGGGGACGGTCTTGCCGTCGATCACCACGTAGACCTGATAGATCCCGTTCCCCAGATCCTCATAGTGATCCGGCGTGACGCCGTAGTTCTCCAGCAGGCTCTTCTCGAACTCCTGCTTCCAGGCATCCTCCGGGTCTTCGGTCTCCTCCGAGGGATCCGGCGTCTCGGAGGGATCCGGCGTCTTCGGGACGGCGGGCTCCCGGGCCGTGCCGGGATCCTGGGATGCGGCGGGCTCCCCGGATGAGGCGGAACCGCCGGCGGCGGGCTCCCCGGAGACGGCGCCGGCCGGAGGGGCGGAGGGCTCTGGCGGCGTTTTGCCGCAGGCCGCGAGGGAAAGGAGCAGCAGCGCCGTCAGCGCCGCTGCAGCAGGTCTTTGATCCATAGAGATATCCTCCTTGCTGATCTGCAGAATGGCGGGAATGAGCGGGCCTTCGGCCCGGGGAAAAGGGAGCGGCGCCCTGCCGGGGCAAGGCGCCGCGTTTTCGCGTCTGTCCGCTGTTTAGGGAAGGCTGCCGTCGCCGCCCATGAGGGCGGTCATCTCCCGGATGCGCTCCAGGGGAAAGGGCGGCTCGCAGAGAGGCCGCATGGCGATGGACATCAGCTTCATGGGGTTGTCGTCCGCCGCCACGCGGTTGGAGCTGAGGGCTCCGCAGCACTTGCAGCGGTGGATGACGGCCCACTCGCCGCCCCGCCGCACCCAGACGGCCACGGGCTCCATGAGGCCGCCGCAATCGCTGGCCCGGTCGCCGGGCTCGATGTCCACATGGAGGCTCGTGAGGCAGTTGGGGCAGTGGTTGCGGTGGTCAGAGCCGGCGTTTTCCGGCGTGCAGAGCCTGCCGCAGGACTTGCAGGTGAACGCATCCGTGCAGGCGTGGGTCTTGTAGTAGCCTTTCTCAAAGGTCTTGCGCTTATTTTCTCGGTTCATGATGGTTCCTCCGGAAGAGATGGGATCCTTCGGGAGGAATGGCGTGTGGTTGGATTTGCCAGACCTCCCGGTCAGGCCACACGCTCCGGTAACAAGATGGTAGGTTTCAAACAGTTCTCCTTTGATGATTGTTTATTAGAATCCGGATCTTTCGTAGTTGTAGGGGATGCTGCTCCCCACCACGACGGCTTCAGGGGTTCCTTCGCCGTTTATCCTCCCTTGCTCAGCGCGCAGATGCTCTCCTGCAGGAGCTGCAGGAAGCGCCCGGCGTGGGCGCCGTCCATCTGGGTGTGGTGGAACTGGAAGGAGAGCGGCAGGGTAGTTCTAAAGAGCCCCTTGCGGTACTTGCCCCAGATGAGGAACGGGTTATTGAAAATGCCGCTGTTCATGCCCACGGCCCCGTCGATCTCCGTTTCCACGATGGCGGAGGTGCCGATGACCATATGCTCCGGGAGGTCGTGATTCCGGCAGGTCTCCGCCGCTTCCCGGGTAAGGCGCAGGTAGTCCCGGTGGAAGCGGGCGAGATCCGGGGAGAAGGGCACATCGCAGGAGCTGACCTGCCCCCGGCGGTTTTTCACGATGGTGTTCACCGCCAGGGCGTCATAGCGCAGGAGCCGGCGGCCCACAGGGAGGGTATAGAACTCCTCCACCTCACAGGCGGCCTTCCCCACGCACCAGCAGAGGAGGGCGTTGAAGCGGTACCCGTGCCTGCGGGCAAAGCGCAGGAGGGGCGTCACATCCAGGGTCTTGAAAAAGGTCACCATGGGGTCAGGCGCGTCCATCCAGAGGGCGTAGGCCTCCGCCCGGGGGCCGGCCGCCGGGTCGATGACGGCGGGGCTCACAGCAGCGCCTCCAGGGCGGCCAGGTCGCCGGACTGGATGGCGGGGATGGCCCACCGGATCCGCTCCTCGTCCCAGTCCCACCAGCGGAGGGCCCGGAGGCGGGCGGCGGTCTCATCGTCAAAGCGCCTGCGGATGGGCTTGGCCGGGACGCCGCCCACGATGGTGTAGGGCGGGACGTCCCTCGTCACCACCGCCCGGGTGCCGATGACGGCGCCGTCCCCGATCGTCACGCCGGAGAGGATCACGGCCTCGTAGCCGATCCAGACGTCGTTCCCGATGACGGTATCGCCCTTGTTGTCCCAGGCGTCCCGGATGTTTTTCGCGTCCAGGCCCCACTCGTCAAAGAAAATGGGGAAGGTGTAGGTGGCCAGCGACCGCAGCGAATGGTTGCCACTGGTGAAGAGGAACTTCGCGCCGCAGGCGATGGAGCAGAACCTGCCGATGACCAGCCGGTCGCCGTTGACGGGATAGTGGTAGAGGACGTTGTTTTTCTCGAAGTCCCGGGGGTCGCGGACGAAATCGTGGTAGATGGTGTAGTCCCCCACCCGGATGTTGGGATCGGTGACGACGTTTTTCAGGTAGACGGTCTGCCGGTCGTGGGGGCGGGGGTAGATGTCGCTTTTCATGCGTTCCTCCTTTCTGTCTTTCCGGGGACGCCGCGCCCGCTCAGAAAAGCTGGCCGGGCAGCTTCCGCTTCTCCTTGGGCGGGAAGGTGGCCTCAAAGGCCGCGAAGCCCTCCGGATCCCGCTCGCAGGCGAAGTAGCCCTCCGGATCCCGGTAGGCGCCGAAGACGCCGTCCAGGAAGCCGGGGATCAACTCCCGGAGGAGGAAGTAGTCGGCCTCCGGGTCGTCGGCGTAGCGGATGCCCCGCGTCTTGGCCGGGACGAAGCCGGACTTGCCGTAGAAGGCGAGATCGCCGGTAATGACCAGGGCGCCGACGCCCAGCGCCTTCGCCCGCTCCATGGAGAAGTCCAGCAGGCGCTTGCCGTAGCCCCGGCGCTTGAAGGCCGGGGCGATGCCGATGGGGCCAAAGGTCATAACGGGCAGCGTCCGCCCGCCGCCGCAGGCGATCTCCCCGCGCACGTAGACGATCTGCCCGATGAGCTCCCCCTCCCGCTCCATCACGAAGTCCAGCTCCGGCACGAAGGCGGGGTCATTCCGGAGGCAGTGGAGCACATAGTGCTCCATGCAGCCGGGGCGGTACACGTTCCAGAAGGCCTCCCGGGTCAGGAGCTCGGTTTTCCGGTGATCCTCCTCCCGTTCCAGGCGAATGGTGATATCCGGTTGTTTCATTTTCCTTCCTCCTTTTTGGTCAGGGGTTCTTCTGGGGGATCCATGCAGAAGAGATGGAGGCCCAGCGCCGCGTTGAAGCCGGTGGCGGCAAAGACGCTGAAGCGCTCCACCACGCCGAAGTATCCGGCGGGCACCAGCTTCATGCCCAGGGCTCCCACCAGCATCATACCCAGGGCGATCCTGGCACAGACACCGTAGGAGCGGCAGCCCTTATCCCGCGCCCCGGCGATCAGGATGATGCTCAGGGACGCCAGGGAGAGCAGCACCACCCCGGCGGTGACGGCCAGGTGCATGACATCCTGAAAGGTGCCCGCGTAGCCGCTCTCCGAGAGGGGGAACATCCGGTAACCCACGGCGCTGACCCACTCCATGAGGGCGAAGAGGGCGATGCCCGTGCGCAGCAGCCGGGTCTTCCGCCCCTGGATGCCGACGCAGACCGCCGTGACGCAGACCACCTCGCAGACATTGTAGAGAGCGCTGAGGCGGTTCCAGAGGCCCAGGGACGGGGCGTTGGCGGCGCTCAGGTCGCTGACCGCCTGGGCAATCCAGCGGTAGCCCGGGTAGGCCAGGGGAGAGAAGACCACCGCCGCCGTGTAGGAGAGCAGGCTGACGACGCCCAGTAGGCCCAGCTTCTGCAGGAGCGGCTTCCTCATGCCCGGCCGCTCTCCCCCGCGGCGGGCAGGAGGGGGATCGCCATCAGGTCAAAATCCACATCCTGCCCGCGGATGCGGAAGAAGGCCGGGAAGGTGCAGAGCTTCCGGAAGCCGAGACGCTCATAGAGGCGGATGGCCCGGACATTGTCGCTGCGCACCTCCAGGTTCAGCTGGGCGAAGCCGTTCTCCCGGGCAAAGGCCAGGATGGCTTCCGCCAGGACGGAGGCCGCGCCGCAGCCCCACCATGCCTTCTTCAGGCTGATGCCGAACTCCCCCCGGTGGCCGGCCCGGCCGCCCTTGCGGTTCAGGCTGGCGGTGCCGATGATCTCGCCGTTCACCTTGGCCAGGTACTGGACGTTGTCCGTTGAGGCCGCCTGGCCGCGAAGGTAGGACTCCTCCGCCTCCACGCTCAGGGGCACCCCCTCCGGGCCGAAGCTGAGGTTCTCCGTCTCCCCGCCGATGATCTTCAGGTACTCCAGCAGGGCGGCGGCATCCTCCGGCGCAGCCCGCTCAATGATAAACGCATGCTCCTTCATTCTTCGTTTCCTTTCCCCCGCCGAAGCGGGACATGAGATCCGGGAGGCGGGCCTCCCTTCCGCGCTCCCCCGCAGAGGGGAGGCCGGGAGGATCTCCCGTTCTTACTTCACAGTACCGTACCAGTCCAGCACGGCGCGGAGGTTTTCCGGCCGGACACGCTGGCCGCCGCGGAACATCATCTCCAGCATATCGTCCTCCTCCGGCGTGCGATCCGGCTTTCCGGCCAGGCTCTTCCCCGCCGTTCTGACCATGATCTCCATCATGGGGCGGTAGATGCCCCGCAGCTTCCTGACATCGAAGTTCCCCTGCAGGGTGAACAGCGGGATCTCCGGGGGAACCCCCGTTTTTTTCCGCACGCTGTCCGTCTGCGTTCCGGTCCGGCCCATGCCGACGCCGCAGACGGCGCGCACCCGGCAGCGCCGGGCCGCGGCGGCGTAGCCCTTGACGGAGCCCGCCATGATCCAGCCGAGATAGATGACCTCCGCGCCCGCGGGGACGGCGGTCTTCGCCTGGGGGAGGGAGCAGGCCGGAAGTCCGGTCTCGCGGGCCAGCAGCTCCGCATAGCGCTGCGTGCTGCCGGTATTGGTGGTGTAAATGATCGCGTCCATGGGATCCTCTTTCCATAAAATCATAAGACGCAGAGAGACGCAGGGCGTCATCGGCTCTCCGATCCGCACTGCGTCTCAGCGTCTGGCTTCTCTGGTCTTCAGAATGAAATTTTTTACGCTGACGATGCTCTCCCGCCGGCACTTGGGGCAGAACAGGGGGAAATCCTTCAGCTCGGTCTCCCGGAAGATCTGCAGCCGCGTTTTTCCGCCGCAGCAGGGGCACAGGAGCCACCGCTTCTCCTCCGTCCGGGTCATGGCGCTTCCCCCTCCCGACCGCCGCTGTGGGTCATGCGGAAGAAGAGCTCCACATGGCGGCGGAGCCGCGCCAGGCACTCCTCCTCCCGCTCCGGCTGCCGGTCGCAGATCCCGATGAGGGTGATGACCGGGGCCGCGTACAGCATGGCGAGGGCGTCCGGATCCTGCTCGCGGATCTCACCGGCGGCGATGAGGCTGCGGAAGATCCCCGCGTGGTAGCGGATCACCCGCTCCACATAGCGCTGGGAGTAGAACTCCGCCAGCTCCGGGGAGCGGAACTGCTCCATGGTCATCATCCGGCGGAAGCGGCGGATGGTGTCGTTATGGAGGGAGTAGTCAAAGATCTGGCGCACCTTCCCGAAAAGGCCGTCCGCCGTGATCCCGGTGAAGACCGGGATGTCCCGGGCGGCGTTCTGCACGTGGATGTCGATCCGGCCGGTATCCCGCTCGTACTGGGCCGCCGTGTCCTCCACGATGGCTTCAAAAATGGCCCGCTTGCTGGGAAAATGGTTGTAGAGGGAGGGGGCTTTGATCCCCACCGCGTCCGCGATCTCGCCGACGCTGACGGCGTCGTAGCCCCGGGTGGAGAAGAGCTCCAGCGCCTTCTCCAGGATCCTCCGCTTGGTGTCTTCCTGCTTCATCGCATCTCCGCCCCCGTAACTAACTAACATTAGTTAGATGGATTGTAGCACAGCGCACCGCCCTTGTCAAGGGGGCATCCCACCGGGTGGGGCGCTCACTCCCCCTCCGAAAGTCCCTCGAAACGGTAGCGGGGCTTGCCCCGGCTCTTCCGGCCGTACTCGATGGCCTCCTTCGGGCAGTAACAGAGGCAGGCCATGCAGTGGGTGCAGCGATCCCCCCAGACGGGCTTCCCCGCCCGGAGGACGATGTTGTTGGTGGGGCAGCGCGCCGCGCAGGCCCCGCAGCCGGTACAGGCGTCCCCGGCGGCGAAGGCCTTCGCCTTCACGAAGCAGGTATAGAAGACCGGGTTCACCGGGCCGCTCATGAAGCGGTCATAGAGGTTGTTTCGGGTGGGCGGCAGGGGGCGGCCCTCCCGGATGGCATCGATGGCCCGCCGGATGTCCGGCTCCGCCTTTTCCACGATCCTTCGGGCCTCCTCCGTCTCCGGCACGGCGAACATGGCGACGTAGTTCTCCGGCATGACGATCTGGGCCGTTCCCATGGGGGCAAGGGCCATCTCCCGGCAGAGTTCCCGGTTATAGCGGCCGGCGTTCCCGATCTCGCTGCCGCAGGTCATGAGGAACCAGGCCCGTTTCGCGCCGGGGAAGGGGGTCTTCCGCAGCCAGTCCCGGACGATGCGGGGGATGCGCCAGGCGTAGGTGGGCGTCACCACGATGAGCCGTTCCCCGGTCTCCACCGGGGAGGTATCCCCGGCCTTGAGGCGGCCGTTGACGCTGAGAAGCGGTTCGCCCAGGGCTTCGGCTGCCCGCCGGGCCACGTACCGGCTGTTGCCGGTGCCGGAAAAGCAGAGTACCATACCATATCCTCCTTCCAGATTCAGCCCTGGCGCAGGGCCAGGAGCTCCCCCTCGGGGACGTCCGGCAAGATCGCTCGCAGGTGCCGGAGCATCCGCCGCCGGGATCCCTCCGGCGTCCGGCAATAGGCGGAGGTCACGAAGTCCGCCCCGAAGAGAGCCTCCGGCGCGGCATACTGGGCCACACCCCAGCGGAAAACCGTCTGCTCCCGGATCACCTGCCAGCCTTGGATGACTGGCAGAGCGGCAGGGACACATCCTTCTACTACAACGGGCGGGTAAAGCGGCATTGGGGGTAGGTACTGCATCCCCAAAACTGCCCATATTTTCCCTGACGCAGGACAAGACGGCTTCCGCAGAAGGGGCATGTCTCCCTGATCTCATCGACATGCTGCCGCTTCTCCACTTCACTCTTGTTGGTCAACGACCGGAGCTTTTCTGCAAGCTGACAAAGCTCTTCCCGTGAATATTCCGGAACCGCCGCACCCAGCTGCGCCCGTAGCTTCTTCAACATATTGGGACGGCGGACGATGATGACACGCTCGGTATCCTCCGGGACACGCTTTAAACTGCACCGCTCCGAAAAAACGATGTAAGAGGTAAATGCCGTCAGCGGCAGGCCCAAATACTCAGAAAGTGCCTTGATATGCGTCTGATTCTGCCGAATTGGGTTATAAAAGCGGTGCTTTTCCCCGTTTTGCAGAGATTGTGTCCAGTTCAGCTGATTGGCATCCCCAAATATCCAGCCGCTATAGTTCTTACTTTCGAATACAAAGAGGCCCTTCTCATGGAGCATCAGCAGATCGATCTCCGTGGTTCTTCCTTTGTATGGAACATAGACATTTTTCAGGACAACGAGCTCACCCTCCAGATTGTCATTTGTCAGCGCAAACTCTGTGGAATACTCCCCGAACTGTCCGACATTCTCAAAATGCAGAATCGACCGAATGATCCCCGGCTGTTCCCCTTTCAGAATTTCCCAAAGTCCCATTCTCGTCCCTCCCTTAGATCAGGATGCCGTCGCAGTGGTCGATCTCGTGCTGGATGATCTCCGCCGTCCAGCCGGTGAAGGTCTTGAGGCGGGTCTGGAAGCTCTCGTTCTGCCACTGGACTTTGATGCTCTCAAAGCGCTTCGTCCTCCGGGTGCCGGAGAGGGACAGGCAGCCCTCCTCCGCCTCATAGGGGCCGGACTTCCGCACGATCACAGGGTTGAACATCACCTGATATTCCCCTTCGTTGTCGAAGATAATAATGCGTTTATTGACTCCGGTCATGTTGGCCGCCATGCCCACGCAGCCGTCCCGGTGGGCGGCCAGGGTATCCCGCAGATCCTGGGCCAGCGCCAGGTCGGCGGGGACGGCGGGCTCCGCCTTCCGGGCCAGGAAGGCTTCCTCCTTACAGATCTCCCGGATCATACGTCTCCTTTCTCCCGCTGGGGGGCAAAAAACCGCTGCTGGGCCTGGGCGAAGCGGCGGTTGAAGGTCTCCGCCGCCTGGCGGCTCAGAGGGGTGTCGGGGGCCATCATGTCGAAGGCGTGCATATCGGAGCGGTAGATATCCAGCTCCGCCGGGACGCCGGCGGCACGGAGGTTTTCAAAGTAACGGACGGTCTCGGCGCAGAAGGGCTCCCCGTCCCCCACGAAGGAGTAGGCGGGCGGCAGGCGGGAGAAGTCCCGTTCCCGGGCCGGGGCAGCGTAGGGGGAGAGGCCGGCGCGGTCGCTGCCCCGGAGGTAGAGCTTCCAGGCCAGGTGGTTGCGGCGGGTGTTCCAGACCTTCCCGTGGTTATCCCGGGAGGTCTCCGTGTCCCGGTCGTCCAGCATGGGGTAGAGGGGCATCTGGAAGGCGATGTTCACCGTGCCCTCATCCCGGGCCTGGAGACAGACGGCGGCGCAGAGGCCGCCGCCCGCGCTCTCCCCGCCCACCATCAGCTGGTCGCTGCGGACGCCCAGGGCGGCGGCATGGCGCTCCAGGTAGCGGAGGGCGGCATAGCAATCCTCCAGGGCGGCGGGATAAGGGGCCCGCAGCGCCAGGCGGTAGCCCGGGGCGAGCACCACCGCGCCGAAGCGCTTCACAAGATCCACCGCCCGGGACATGTGAACCATTTCCTTCATCCCGGCCACATAGCCGCCGCCGTGGAGCCAGAGGATGCCGGTAGCGTCCCGGACGGCGGTCTTGGGCGAGAGCAGCAGGGCCGGGATGCCGCCCTGCTCCGTGGGGATGCGGAGCTTCCGGACGCGGATGTCCGGGTCGGGACGCAGGGATCTTCTTCGCGGTATGGATCTCATGGCGTGTCTCCGTTCTTCCGCTGGTAATCCGCGCCCCAGGCCACCATGGAATCCAGGATGGGCTTCAGGCTGTAGCCGGTATCGGTGAGAGTATACTCCACCCGGGGCGGCACCTCGGCATAGACCGTGCGGGTCAGGAGGCCCTTGGCCTCCATGTCCCGGAGCTGGGCGGTGAGGACTTTCTGGGTCACGTGGCCGATGGACTTCTTCAGCTCCCCGAAGCGCTTGGTGCCGTCCATGAGATCCCGCAGGATCAGGACTTTCCATTTATCGCCGATGAGCATCAGGGTGGTCTCCACCGGGCAGGCGGGCAATTCCATGACAGATCAAACCTCCATTGGTATCCTTTGGGGAACTACGGCACATTTTTGCAACTACGGCACAATATTGTGCTTACTTTACGAACGCTCCCTATGGCGTTAGTATAAGGCCAGTGAGAGGAAAACGCAAGCGCTCCTCGCGAAAACCATCAGGAGGTACTACTTATGAACAAGACCGCGGAACGCACGGTGGAGCTGGGCAAGGGCCGGGTGGCCGTCTACACGGAAAACGGCATCACCCTGTACGCCTACCAGACCCGCGACCTCATCGACAACGAGGTCTTCATCCTGGCGAAGAACGGCCGGGGCGCGGTGATCGAGCTGCCCTGCTTCCATGACAACATCCGGGAGCTGACGGACTTCCTTGACCGGGAGGGCATCGCCGTGGA
>CAKTSC010000004.1 GCA_934597465.1 uncultured Dysosmobacter sp. | reverse complement strand
ACTGTGATAGTACAGGGGGTCTCCCTCCTTCCGGTAAAATGACTCAGTCCGCCAGGGTCATGGTGTAGTCCATGGTGAAAAGGCGCTCCTGATCCTGCCCTGGGATCATATAACCGCTGCCGGTGCTGTCATAGTAGCCCTTGCAGCTGCTCCGGCACCGGATATCCACGCCGTTGGCGCTGTCCGTGAAGCTGCTCTCCAGGGGATCCGGGCGGCCATCCCGGTTCCCGTTGATCTTGTCCAGGATGCGGTTCACCTCGTCCGTGTCGAAAAGGCTCACCCCGGGCTGCGCCTGAACGAAGGCCAGCGTTGCGACCGTGCGGATGGTCGTGGGAACCAGGAAGAAGATGTCTTCCTCCTCCCGGAAGGAGATGGTAAGGCCGGTCATCCTGCCGCTGTCATCCTCCGTGAAGCGGAGCTCCGGCCGGGAGAGGCCCTTGCCGACCGCGGAGATCACCACCGTGCCCTCCGGCTCCCTCCAGCTTCCGTCCGGGTTCAGGAGGGTCGCCGTTTCGGGATCGTAGTAGACTGCCAGGCGGTTGTAGTTCTCGCAGAACTCCGCCATGGTGATCTCACCCCGGTGGGGCGGCCGCTGGGCCAGGGCCAGGCTCAGGGAGAGTCCGTTGGTGAGCAGCAGGCAAGCGGTGGCGAAGCTCCCAACCCGCAGCCAGAAGCGATCCTCCCGGAGGCGCATCACGCTGTCCCACTCCCAGGGAAGCTCCTCTCCCCCGTCGCAGGACTTGTAGCTCTTCCAGAGGCGGTAGAGGCGGACGAAGGGGATGCCCAGACCCAGACCGTAGAGAAAGATGTTCCATACCCGAAGCAGTCCCGCCCGGTAGGAGAGCCGCCCCTCCTCCCGGTCGGTGACGGAAAGGCCCAGGACGAACATCCCCAGGGTGGTGCCGAAAAGGCGCAGCAGCAGCGGCTCCAGGAAGAGCATCATCAGCAGCGACATGACCCCCGCCAGCACCCCGGCCCCGCCGCTCTCCCGACTGATGTTCACCTGGAAGACCGCCGACAGCAGGATGCCGGAGAGGAAGACGTAAGCCATGAAGTCGATGCCCCGAGCCAGGAAGCGGCGGATGGGGGCCGTTACCCGGGGCTGGGCGTCCTCCCGGGGGAGGGCGGGGGCCCCGCCGGGACGGCGGGAGAGCTCATCCAGGTAGCGCTGGGCGTCCAGCTGGGCATAGCTGACCCGGGCCTCCCGCAGCTCCCGGCAGACGGCCTCAGACTGGCTGAGGGCCGTCCGCTCTTCGGCGATGCCGGAGAGACGCTGGGCCATCAGCTCCTCTAGGGGGAGGGAGCCGTCCTTGGCCGCCCGGATGTCCGCCAGGGACAGCCCCAGCAGCCGCAGCAGCCGGATGCGCTTCAGGGTCTCCAAGTCCCCCTGCGAGTAATCCCGGTAGCCGTTCTCCCGGCGCTCCGGGGAGAGGAAGCCCTCAGCCTCATAGTACCGGATATTGGCCCGGCTCATGCCGCTCAACATCTCGATCTCTTTGATGGTCATGGCAAATGCCCGCCTTTCCTTGGGTTTTACCGCCAGCTTACAGGGTAAAGGGACTTGATAGTCAAGTCTTTTCGGAGAATTTCCGGAAATATTTCGTTTCTTCCCCAGTTTACCATATCCCGCCCCGGAAGGAAAGAAGAAAAGCGCCCGCCGCTATGCAGCGGCGGGCGCTCCTTTCAGCTGGCTCCCTTGGCCCGGAAGGTATCTGCGATAACCTGGAGCCGGACACCGCCGCCCTCGGCGGCCTCCAAGGGATAGCGGCAGAGAACCGCAAAGGTGCCATATCCCCCCTCATGGAAGCTGACCTGGAGAACCATCTTGCCATCGTCCCCCAGCAGGTCTCCCTGCTTGCTCTCCACCAGCGGGATGGTCTCGGCGTCCCGGATCTTCGCCTGGGCCTCCGCCAGGTCGGACGCGCTGACCGCCCGAACCTCCAGACTGATGTCCCGGTTGGCGGCGTAGCGCCAGAGGTCGGCATCGGCGTCCTTCTCCCAGCCCTGGGGCAGGTAGAGATACCAGCCGTTCCCCCGGCAGCGGGTGAAGGTCTCGCTCTGCTCCTGGCCCTCCAGGTAGTAGGAGATGGTCTTGGTGTAGGGCATGGCCTCCCAGGGTCCCTGGTAGGAACGGATCTTCCAGCCGTCCGTCTCCCGGCCCAAGGTCAGGCAGTCGCTGCCGTACCAGAGCCAGGCGCTGTCGCCGGTGGTCTCACCATAGTCCGCCTGGAAGTAACCGGGGCCAAAGTCCGAGGTGAAGTTATAGTAGGCATCGGTCTCCGGCAGGTAGCAGACGCCGCTCCGGTCCCAGAGGTCGGCAGTGGTGATGCCGGCGTACTCCGTCAGCGTTTCGTTCACCGTCTTCGCCGGGATGCGGTGGATGGGGACCGGCATCTCTGCCAGAGTTGCCTTGTCGAAGGGCCAGTTATCCAGAGCCGTCAGGGCCCGGAATTCCGCTTCCGTGATCTCCCCCGCCTCTCCCGGGAAATAAGCGAGGAAGTCCACAAAGTCCAGATCCCGGACATTCTGATAGGAGGAAAGGAAGAAACCGTTAACGGGCGCTGCGTAAACGACGTTGTTCGCTTCCTCCCGGGTACTGCTCAGCCACTCATTGAGCTGGGTCAGCTCCCCGTCCGTCATGGCCCGGCGGTTTTCGCCCAGGGGCGTCACATCCAGGTAGAGGGTGCTCCCCTCGTAGCGGCCGTCCAGCCGGAACCGCTCGTTCCCCACGCAGAAGGTATAGCCCTGCTGGATGCTCTCCGGGAGGATCCCCTGATAGCCCGCGCTCTTCAGCTGCCGGAGGTAGGCATCCCCCTGCTCATAGCTGACGCCGGTGACGCGGAGACTGCCAGCCCTGTTCCGGCGGACGAAATCTGTCAGGAAAGCCGGAAGATCCGCCGTCTCCGCGGCCTGAACGCTCTGGCTGGCCTGATCCGGGGCCTCCCCCGCCAGACGGAAACTCTCCGCCATCCGCTCCATTACCTGAGGCTCAATGGTGACGTTGGGGTCCCCGCTGCGCTCCAGGCTGTCCGGCCAGCGGATCCAGATCCGCCAGCTGCAGCTCTCGTCCTTAGCGGGATAGAAGTAGTAGCGCTCCCGCAGGCCGTCCCCCTCCCGCTGCCAGACGGCGCCGGTGCCCAGGGTGGTAAAAAAGCCCTGCTCCGCCGCCACGGTGAACTGATCCTTCACCGGGCCCGTGAAGCGGTCAATGGTGAAAACGGCGCCGGAGCCGTAGGCGGAGCTCCACTCCCAATGGCCGTGGCTGCCAAGATCCGCTTCCGTACTGGTTTTGACCCAGCCGCTCTCGGGGATGTAGCAGTAGAAGCCGTCCTCGCTGAAGGCATCGTCGTAGCGGCGCACCGGGAAATCCCCCTGGCCCAGGCCCAGCTTTGTGCCCCAGTCCTCCAGAAGCAGGGGCTCCGGCAGGGCGTTGGCCATAATGTACCAGTCCCCCAGAGCCTCCTCGGGGCTTGCGTAGTTCCCCAGGAACTCCAGGTAGGGATCCGTTCCGCTCTCCCGCCAGAGGAGCTCATAGCGGCCATCGGACTCCCGATGCCGTGCGATCAGAAGCTCGCTGCTCTCATCGCGGTACCAGCCGTCCTCCGTCAGGGACTGTCCTCCGGCGATAACGATACGGTTCTGGGCCGCATTGGTGGGCAGATACTCTAACGCCAGCGTCCAGACCTCCAAGGCCCCCGCCGGATCCCGGCCCGCAAGGCTCCCCCGCAGGGTCAGGGATTCCACCCGGACGTCCTTCAGGGTGTCCGTTACGGAGTGGTACGCCGCATTGGCTCCCTGTGCCCCGCTTTCGTCATAAACATCATAGGTAATCTCTCCCGTCTTGGCTTCGTTGATCCGGGTAAGGGCGTATTCCTCCATGCTGGCATAGCTGTCGCTCTGATCCTCCGTCAGGCGGAAGACCCAGGCAAAGAAGTCCGTTCCGGATGCCTCCTCCTGATAGCCCAGGGCCAGATACAGCTCCCCGTTCTTTCCCGCCAGAAGCCAGAGAAGATTGGGCTGGCCGTCCTTCGCATCCTCCGCCGCATAGCTCCAGGCTGAGACGCAGCCCCGGCGGAGCTTGGCGGAGCTCATGCCGTCCGACCATTCGCTCCCGCTCCCAGAGCGGAAGCGGGCGTCAAAGCTGCTCTGACGCAGCTTCTCCTCCGCCTGACCGGTGTAATCGAAGCTGCCGTTGTCCCGGCAAAGGGTCACGGTGCCGTCCTCCCCCACCCGGACACTAGGAAGGTCGTCCCACTCCGTGCTCAAATCCGGGTCGGAGTAAAGCATTTCCCCCAGGCCGTAGTCCTTCCCGAAGGGGTCGGCGGCGCCGCGGGGATTCACGCCGCAGGCGGCGATGAGCGCCGCGCAGAGAAGGCCTGCCAGCAACAGCGCCCAGGTCTTGGGCCTGCGGAAACGCAGCAGGTTTTCAATGCGGCCCTTGGGGTCGCCCTCACCGAAGGCCAGGGGCGCACCCGCCAGGATGCGCCGCCCGGTGGCAAGGCTCAGGAGGGACGCCGAGTAGTCCGCCCGGACGCCGTCCCCCAGCCGGCGGATCACCGCCTCGTCGCAGCGCATCTCCATGTCCTTGCCGGAGAGGAGGAAGCTGAGCCAGGCCAGGGGGTTGAACCAGTGGAGGCAGAGGGCCGCGAAGCTCAGGAGCTTCACCGCCGGGTCAAAGCGCCGGATGTGGCACTGCTCGTGCAGGATGATGTAGCCCCGCTCCCCCTCCGGAAGAGTGGAGGGCAGGTAGATCTTCGGCCTCAGGACGCCCATGACGAAGGGGGAGTCGATGCGGTCAGCCAGGTAGATGTTGTCCCGGAGCCGCACCGCCCCCACGATGCGCCGCCGCAGGCGGCAGAGGGAGAGCAGGCTGTAGCCCAGCATCCCGGCGACGCCCGCGAGCCACACCCAGGCGGCGATCTCCGCAAGGGAGAGGGCGCGGGCGGCGGGCTGGGCGGCAGGGGCCGTCCCATTCTGGGAGGGCCAGGCGGCAGGCACCGCCGGCTCCGTCGCGGGATCCGCTGGCGTCACCGGCGTCACGGGGGAAACGGGGGCTTCCGGCGTTTCCCCCGTCCCCGGCCCGGCGGGCAGGCTCTCCCGGAGGGCAGGCAGGTACTCCACGGTGCTGGTGCGGGGCGTGGCCTCCCGGACGGGAGCATCCACCGCGCCGAAGAGGGAGATCCCCGCCGTCAGGCTCACCGGACAAAGGAGCCGGAACAGCACCACCGCCCAGAGGGCGTAGGAGAAGACCTTCGGCGCCCGGCGCAGCAGGAAGCGGGCCAGCAGCACCACCAGGATCACGGCGCTGGCCGTCAGGCTCATGTTGAGCACGTTGGGGAACAGGGTCTCCGTCAGGAAAGCGTTCATTCCCCGGCCCTCCTGTTCCACTCGATGAGCTGCTGCAGCTGGGCGATCTCCTCCTCCGTCAGCTTTTTCCGGCGGGTGAAAGCCGTCAGGAAGGCCGGGAGGGAACCGGAGAAGGTCTCCTCCACAAACTGCTCGCTCTGCCGGGCGGCGAACTCCTCCCGGCTCAGGCGGGAGGTGACGACGCCCCCCTCGTTCTGAAAGATGCCCTTCTCGCACAGGCGCTTCAAAACCGTATAGGTGGTGGATTTCTTCCACTCCAGCTCCCGTTCCGCCAGGCGCACCAGCTCGGTGGAGGTGATGGGCTCACCGTTCCAGATGAGGTCGGCAAAGCGGCTCTCCACCGGCCCCAGTCGCATATCTGCCATGCTGTCCTCCTTCTGGTCTATCGCGCGTAGACCTTCATTGTAGCTTAAGTCTACATGATGTAAACCCGTTTGTCAAGAGGGAACATGAAAACCCGGACGGGAGTTCTCTCCCGTCCGGGTGCGCTGGTATGAGGATGGGGGCTTCCTCAGCCCTCCAGGGGGTGAAGCTCCACGGTGCGGCCGCCCAGGGTCTCCGCCGTCCGGTGGGAGATGGAGAGGACGGTGCGGCCCTCCGACGCCCGGCGGAGAGCCGCCAGCACCCGGCTTTCGGTCTCCGCGTCCAGGTTGGCGGTGATCTCATCCAGCAGCAGCACCGCGGGATCCCCCGCTACGGCCCGGGCGATGGAGAGGAGCTGCCACTCCCCCTGGGAGAACATGCCCTCCCGGCAGGGGCTGTCGTAGCCGTCCGGCAGGGCGCGGATGGCTCCGTCCAGCCCGGCGAGACGGGCGGCCTCCTCCGCCATCTTCCGGCGGATACCGGGATCCCCCAGGGTGATCTGATCCAGCACCGTGCCGGGAACGCGGGTGAAGTGCTGCTCCACGCAGCCGATCCAGTGCCGCCGCTCCCGGTCTGGGATGGCCCAGGCGTCCACGCCGCCCAGACTCACGCAGCCCTTCTCCGGCCGGTAGAGCCCCAGCAGCAATCGGAAGACCGTGCTCTTCCCCGCCCCCGTCCGGCCCACCAGGGTCACCTGCTCCCCGGCCCTCACCGTGAGGGAGAAGTCGGAGAGCACGGTGCGCTCCCCATAGCCAAAGGTCACGTGGGAAAGGGCGATCTCGCCCCGGGGAGCGGTCTCCTCCGGCTGCTCCGGAGGCTGCTCCCGCTCCGGCTGGGAAAGGAAGGCGTCAATGCGATGTACGCCCGCCATGGCGGACTGGATGGTCTGGATCTCCATGCCCAGACTTTCGAAGGGGGTGAAGACCCGGGAGATGTAGTCGATGACAGCCACGGAGGTGCCCACGGACATGCCGAAGAGCGTCAGGATCCGTTGATCTCCGGAGGCGGAGAGCAGCATGACAGCCCCCACCACGGCGGCATTCAGCACCAGCACCACCGGGGAATAGACGGCGTCGTAGAAGTTCGTCCGCTCCACGGCGGCGTAGCTCTCGCCGATGCGGCGGTTGTAGCGCCGCTCCATGTAGTCCTCCAGTCCCAGGGCGTGGAGGGTGCGGATGTTGTGCAGGGCCTCCGGCACCTGGCCGGAGATGGCGGCCACGGCCCGGCGGTTCTCCAGCTGGGCCGTGAGCATCCGCTTCTGAACATGCCGGGTGAAGAGGGCCAGTAGGGGCAGCACCAAAAGCAGCAGCAGGGCAAGGCCCGGGTTCTTCCCGGCGATGACCGCGAAGATGGAGACGATGCGGCAGGCGTCCGCCGCCATGGAGATGACGCCGGAGGTGAAGAGGGTCTCCACGGTGTCCACATCCCCGGAGAAGCGTGCCGCCACCTCACCGGGATCCTGGGCCGCCAGCGTCCCCGCCGGAAGGCGGCTGAGCTTTTCCGACATCTCGGAGCGCAGGGCGCGGGTCATCCGCTGGCCGAACATCTCCAGCAGGGCCTCCTGGCCGGAGGACAGCAACCCCTCCAGGGCAAGGCTGCCGAAGTACAGCAGGATGGCACCCAGGGCCAGCGGCAGTCCGGCGGCGAGATCGTCGATGATCCCTGCCAGCAGCAGCGGCGGCAGCAGCGAGGCCAGCACCGAAGCCGCCGCGCAGAGAAGCGTTCCCTCGCTGAGGATCGGGTGCGCCGCCGCGGCGGCGCGGACGGCGGCGAACACGCCGCCCGTTTCCTTACGCTTCATGTCCGGCACCTCCCGTCTGGCTTTCATAAAGGGCGCGGTAGGCGGGAACCTCCGTGCAGAGCCGCGCGTGCGTCCCCACGGCGGCCCTCCCGTCCTCCAGGAAGACGACCTCCGTCAGCTCCGGGAAATGGTAGAGCCGGTGGGAGATCAGGATCACCACCTTGTCCCGGGCGTAGTCCCGGAGCTTGGCGAAGACGGCGTCCTCCGTAGCCCGATCCAGGGCGGAGAAGGGATCGTCCAGGATCAGGACGGGCCGGGGATGGGCCAGCGTCCGGGCCAGGGCCAGGCGCTGGGCCTGGCCGCCGGAGAGCCGCACGCCTCCGCTTCCCACCACGGTCTCCGTGCCCTGCTCCATGGCCCGCACCTCGCCGTCCAGGGCGGTGAGGGCCAGCCAGGGCATAGGGTCGCCCTCCGCCCCGCAGAGGACGTTGGCGGCCACGGTGTCGTTCCAGAGCTCCGGATCGTGGCCCAGGTAGCCCACGGAGGCCGCGATCTCCCGGGGCGTCAGGCCGGTAAGCTCCCGCCCGCCCAGGCGGAGGGAGCCGCCGTAGGGCCGCTCCCCCAGGAAGGCCCGGCCCAGGGTGGACTTGCCGCAGGCCACCGGCCCCGTGACGCCGATGATATCGCCGGGCTCCGCATGAAGGCTCAGGCCCCGGAAAACCGGCGGCGCACCGTCATAGGCAAAGGAGAGATCCTCCAGCGTGACATCCAGCGCCCGCGGAACCGCCAGAGGCGGCTGGGGCTCCGGCGAGCGCATCAGGGGCTTGATGCGCTTCCAGGAAACCTCCGCCCGCTGCACGGCATTGAAGAGCTTCGCCGCCTTGGAGGACTTCACGGCCAGCTTTGCATAGCAGGAGAGGAAGGTGGTGAAGGCGGCGATGCCCCAGACCTGCCAGCCGCCGCCCAGTACGTTCCGCCCGCCGAACCAGAGGATCAGGATCACGCTGAGGTTCGAGATCACCCGGTAGAGGGGCGGCAGCGCCGACTGGCGCACATTGGCCTGGACGGCCGCCCGCTCATAGTCCGTCAGCGCCGACTCGTAGCGGGCCTCCCGGGTCGCCTCGCAGCCATGGATCCGGTAGGTGACGGCGCTGCCCGCCCGATCCAGTGTGGCGGCGCTGAGGGCGGCGGACGCCTTCTTATAGGCCGCGCCCACCTGCTGCACGGGCTTTTTCATCCGCTCCGCGCAGAGGTAGGAGACCGACGGAAGGATCAAGCACAGCAGCGCAAGACGCCAGTCGTAGACCAGGAGCATCCCGGCGTAGCCCAGCAGCGCGGCGCCGGTATCGAAGAGCTCCGTGGTAAACTTCCGCATACCCTCGGCGCAGTCGTCCACATCGGAGATGGCCTTGGTCAAAAGCTCCCCGGCGCCCTGACTCTCCAGCGCGGCGGCGCTCTGCCGGACGAGGTTGGCGTAGAGGACGCCCTTCATCCGGCGGTTGATGTTGTTGGCAAAGCGCCGGACATAGAAGCGCTTCAGAAACCGCGCCCCCTGCACGAGGAGGGTCACGGCCAGGTACGCTCCGGCCAGGCGCGCCATGGCTCCGGCGGTCTCCCGCCCGCCCAGGATCCCGGCCAGGCACTGGGCCAGCTGCCCCTCAAACCACGGCCCCGCCAGTAAGCCCAGGTTATAGGCAAGGCCCGAGACCGTGACCAGGGCCAGGGGCCGCCACTCCCGGCGGAAGTAGGCGGCGATGCTGTCCGGGCGGAACGCCCGCTCAGTCTTCCCCTTCATGCGTACCCTCCTTCCAGCCCTCCCGCAGGTGCGGGAAGCCCGCCCGGCTCTCCTCCTTGGAGCGGCGGTAGACGGTGTCCAGCGCCGCCAGGAAGGCCGCCCGGGTCTCCCTGTCCAGTCCCTCCATCAGGTAATCGTAGAAGGCGCTCTCCGCCTCCGCCTTGGCGTTGCGCAGGCCCTCGGCCTTCTCCGTGGCGTAGAGGAGTTGGCTGCGGCCGTCCTCCGGGTTGGGGCGGCGGAGGAGGTAACCCTTCCGCTCCAGGCTGGCCGTGCGCCGGGCGATGGCGGGCTTGTCGCTGTTCAGCATGGCGGCCAGCTCCGTCTGGGTGATGCCCGGGTGGTGCCGCACGGCGTGGATGCAGTCGATCTCCGCCGTGCCCACATCCTCCCCCCGCATGGCAAGGAGGACAAGATGCTCCGCCTCCCGGGCGATCTTGGTGATCTTTCTTGCGGGGTGCTCCATGGGATCCCACTCCTTCCGTTGCTTGCAGGTGCAGTCATCTGATTGTAGTTACAACCATTTTCGGCGGCAGTATAGCACAGCGTCTCCCGGAGTGCAAGAGGGGCGGAGAGATTTTTTCGCGGCCCTCAGGCGTGCCCGGCGGCGGGGGCTCCGCCGGGGCGGTTCTTGCGCCCGCATCCCTCCTGTGGTAGGATGAAAGGCAGATACCGTATTCCCCGAGCCGGTGTCCGAGATCCGGGCGCTTTCGGCGGCCGGGATCCCGGCCGCCGGAGGGATCTCTTTTTCCGGAAGATGGGAGCGGCCTTTCGCGCGATCCGGGAAGAATAAGGGAATGCATCCGTTGGAACGGGAGGAAACGCCATGGTTCAGCTAACAGAGACCCCACTTTTTCGGGGAATGGGGGCGGACGAGCTCGCGCCGCTCCTCCGCTGCCTCTCCGCCGGGGAACGGCGCTACGGCCGGGGGGAACGGATCCTGACCGCCGGGGAACCCTGCCCCTGGATGGGACTGGTGCTCTCCGGGCAGGTGCTGGTGGAGCTCAGCGACGCCTGGGGCAACGACAGTGTGCTGGGCGCCGCCGGGCCGGGAGAGGTCTTCGCCGAGGCCTACGCCTGCGCCCCGGGGGAACCGCTGCTGGTGAACGTCACCGCCCGGGAGGAGAGCGTTGTTCTGCTGCTGAACGCCGGGCGGCTCCTGGCCCCCTGCGAGAGCGTCTGCCCCGGCCATGCCCTGCTTCTGCGGCGGCTGCTGGGCCTCTGCGCCCGGAAGAACCTACAGCTGTCCCAGCGGGCCCTGCACACCGCCCCCAAGACCATCCGCGCCCGGCTCATGAGCTATCTCTCGGAGTGCGCCGTCCGCAGCGGCAGCCGGAGCTTCACCATCCCCTATGACCGGCGGCAGCTGGCGGGCTACCTGGGGGTGGAGCGCAGCGCCCTCTGCGCGGAGCTCTCCCGGATGCAGCGGGACGGGCTCATCCGCTACGAAAAGCGCCGCTTCACCCTGTTGACAGGGCCGGAGGACGGATAAGCCCCGGAGGGCCTGCGCCGTCCGGGGCTTTCCCCTCGTTCTTCGGGGCCCGCGGGGCCCCGGGGGGCTCAGCCCTCCCGCTTGGACTCCGCAATGGCGTCCTTCACCGCCTTCTTCACCACGAAATACAGCACGGCGAAGAGGGCGGCATACTCCAGAATGACAGCGATAGCACCCATGATAAACTCTCCTTTCCCAAAAGCGGAAGCGGCATGGCTCAGTGCTCCTCCCGGAGGGCACCGGACTTGGCAAGCACCATCACGGCCCGGAACTCGGCGGAGAGCATCTCCTGAAGGCGGCTCTCCGTGAAGCGGGCCCCGTCGGCGCAGAGGCAGCCCAGGCCGAAGGTATAGATCCAGACGTGCTCGAAAAGCAGCCGGGCCTCGGGCTCCGGCAGGCCGTAATCCCGGCAGATGGCTGCCACGCAGCGCTCCGCCATGGGGCCCAGCTCCCCGAAGACCTCGTCAAAATCGGCGGATTCCCGGTGCCCCAGGAAGAGGAGCTGGTAGAGCCGGGGCTCCTCCCGGGCAAAGAGCAGCATCTGCATCCCCGCCTGCCGGAACTCCGGCCCCTCCGGCAGCACCCGCTGCCCGTAGGCTTCAAAGCGGGCCATGGCGGCGTCCCGCACCGCCCGGCGCAGATCCACCATATTCTCAAAGACTGTAAAGATCGGGCGGGCGGAGCTCCCCAGGCACTCCCCCAGGTTCCGGGCGGTCAGGGCCTCCGGCCCCCGGCGGCTCACAAGATCCAGCGCGGCGGCCACGATCTCTTCCCGGGAAAACTTCGGTTTCGGCGGCATGGCGGTTCCTCCCCGCTTTTAAAATCAATCGTTTTAAATCGATTGATTTTATTATAGCCGGAAAGCATCCTTCTGTCAAGCGCAACGCGGAAATTCCCTGCGGGGAACGGCGGCCTCCCGGCGTCAGGCAGGGAAACCGCCCCGGCGCGGCGTGCCGGGGCGGTTGGGGGGTATGCGCTTTCTCAGAAGTCCATGGCAAGGCGCTGGGCTTCCTCCGTCCCCAGGGGGTGGACTTCCCCGCCGGAGACCTGGTAGATCCGCTGGCAGAGGCCGATAACGCTGGGGCGGTGGGTGGTGACGATGCAGGTCTTGTGGGGGCTGTGGGCCGCCAGGCTCCGCAGCACCTGCCGCTCCGTGGCCACGTCCAGGGCGGAGGTGGCCTCGTCCAGCAGCAGTACCGGTGCGTCCCGCAGCAACGCCCGGGCGATGGCAATGCGCTGGGCCTGGCCCTCGGAAAGGCCGTGGCCCTTCTCCCCTACGGCGGCATAGAGCCCGCCGGGCATCCGGGAGACGAAATCCCAGGCGCAGGCGGCCTGAAGGGCGGAGAGAAGCTGCTCGTCCGTGGCGTCTGGCCGCACCATGCGCAGATTGTCCGCCACGGTGCCGGAGATCAGGCTGTTGCCCTGGGGCACGTAGGAGAAGCAGCGCCGAAGCCCGGCGTCCATCTCCCGCCGCTCCTCCCCTGCCGCCAGAAAGGCGCCGCCCTCCTCCGGCCGGAGGAGGCCCAGGATCAGGCGGAGCATGGTGGTCTTGCCGCCGCCGGAGGGCCCGATGAGGGCCACGATCTCCCCGGGCTCCGCCCGGAAATCCACATCCCGCAGCACCGGCTCCCCGGCGAGATACCCCGCCTGCACCCCCTCCATCCGGACGGAGACGCCCCGGGCGGCCCGCGCCTCCCAGCCCCCGTCCAGGGGCTGGCAGGGCTCCCGCTCCATGGCGATGAGCTCCCGGATCCGGTGGGCGGAGACGGAGGCGCTGAGGAAGCTGGGCACGGTCTTCACCAGGGCGTTGAAGGAGGTGGTGAGCTTCGTCCCCTGGGAGAGGAAGAGTGTCATGGTGCCGTAGAGGATCCTCCCCGACCAGAGGAGGTAGAGGCAGTAGAGGAAGGCCGCCAGCTGCACCGCTGAGCCCAGAAGGCTCAGGGCCGCCTGGGTGCGGATGCTGAAGAGGTTATAGTCCAGGCTGATGCGGCGGTAGTTCTCCTGCTTCTCCCGGAGA
The DNA here is from genome assembly GCA_934597465.1 of uncultured Dysosmobacter sp. GTDB lineage: Bacteria > Bacillota > Clostridia > Oscillospirales > Oscillospiraceae > Oscillibacter. The sequence continues at coordinate 10,230 of CAKTSC010000004.1, read as the reverse complement.
CCGGCGCTGTAATGGCCCGTAACGCCGAAGCCCTTGATGGAGTCCAGGTGCTGGAAGGTCTCGGTCTCGTAGGCAAGAAGCTGGCTGCTGGCCTGCCGGGCCGCCTGGTTGTAGCTGCGCATCTGCCGCAGCAGGCGGCGGGAGGTCAGCAGCAGGAAGGGGGCGCTGGCCAGGGCCAGCAGGGCCATGATCCAGTCATAGTAGAGGATCACGGCGAAGGTCGCCAGAAAAGTGTAGCCCGCGATGACGAGATCCGGCAGCCAGTTGATGGCATTGCCCGCCACAGTGACGGCGTCGCCGCTGAGGCGGTTGAGAAGGTCGCCGCTCTGGTAGGCGTTGACCCGCTGCCAGTCCGCCGCCAGAACGCTGTCGAAGACCTCGGCCTGGATGTCGTTATTCACCCGGAGGGAAACCCGGGCGGAGATGCGGGAGGTGAGGCTGCGCAGCAGCAGGCTGCTGAGGGCGGAAGCCGCCATCAGGGCCACCACCAGCCACAGCCGGGAGGTCTGGTAGCCGGTGATGATGTCGATGGTATACTTCCCCGCCACGGCGGAGACCAGGCTCAATGACGCCCCGGCCACGCCCAGCAGGATATACGCCGCCACCTGCCAGCGGTAGCGCCGGGTATAGGCGGTGATCCACTTCCAGTCGTCCAGGGTCTCGGAGAGCGTCCCCTCCCGCCAGCGGCCCAGCAGGATCCCCAGGGCCTCCGAGCCCAGGGGGCGGCGCTTTCCCTCGCGTTCCCTCTCCATGCTTCCTCCGTTCACTTAAACCTCTTTGGGATGAATTTTGCCAGGGGGCGCAGCAGTGGCCGCAGGGGCAGCAGCGTCAGCCAGGGCCCGGCGAAGAAATCCCACCAGAACTGCCCGGGGCCGATCCACTTTCCCTTCCGGCAGACCCCCGTCACCCGGGCGAAAAGCTGCTCCGGGGCGATGGGGCCCTCCACCTGCTGCTGCCCGTCACCGATGAGGTAGACCCCCTCTCCGGCGACCCGCAGGACGCGGTGCATGACGTACTGGCCGCCGCACCGCTGGAAGAAGACCATGTCCCCCCGCCGGACGGGGGAAGTCAGCTTCTCAAATCGGATCTGATCCCGGCCGTGAAGCAGGAAGGGGGCCATGCTGTTGCCCGTCACCGTCAATGTGACGGCCCCCTGCTCCAGCACCTCCCGCAGGAGAGGCATATAGGTCGCCGCGTCACCGATCATCGCTTCGCTCCCGCCCGCTGAGGGCACACCGGGCGGAGGGGGTCATTCCTCCTCCGCCGCTTTCCTGCCGTGGCCGTAGCCGTAGTGGCTGCCGTAGCCATAGCCGTAACCGTATCCGTAGCCATAGCCGCCGCGGCTGCTCTCCGTCCCGTTGAGGACGCAGCCCAGCAGCGTCACGCCGCTCTCCGCCAGGAACTGCATGCTGTCCTGAATGTGGGAGACCTCGGCTCCGCCGCTGCCCACCACGTAGACGGCGCAGTCGGCGGCCCGGGCCACATTGACGCTGTCCGCCAGCAGTCCGCAGGGCGGGGTGTCCAGGATCACCACGTCCGCCCGGGTACGGAGCTCCTCCAAAATGGGGGCGAGCTTCCGGGCGTCCATCTGCTGGGCATCCCGGCTGACGGTGCTGCCTGCCAGGAGCCAGAGGGGCAGCCCCTCCACCGGCAGGAGGCTGGCCTCCACATTCAGCCGGCCGTCCACGAGATCCTTGGCATCGCTGGAAGGCTCCGAGACCCCCAGGGCCTTCTTCACCGTGGGGTGGCGGAGATCCAGATCCACCAGGATCACCCGCAGGCCGTTCTCCGCCAGGGAGAGGGCCAGGTTGGCGGCCACGGTGGTCTTGCCCTCGCCGGGCATGGTGCTGGTGACCAGCAGCGTGGGGCAGGCCGTCTCCGGCAGGCGGCGCAGGAGCTTGATGCGCAGGCTGCGCACGCTCTCCCGGAAGGTGCCGGAGACCCGCTCGTTCCGGATGGTCAAAACCTCACTGCCGGGACGGCCCCGGCGCTTGAAGCGCACCTTGGGCAGCGCCCCCAGGCAGGGCTGGTTGAGCTTCAGGCGGACGTCCTCCGCGTCCCGCACGGTGTGGCGGGCCAGGGCGCAGAGGGCCAGGATGCCGAGACCCAGGGCAAGGCCCAGGATCGCGCCCTTCGCAAAGCTCCGCACCGGACGGAAGGCGTTATAGGGCTCCCGGGCCTCCCGGGGCTCTGCCAGAACGTTCATGGTGGTATTGCCAATGACGTAGTCCGCCACCTGGGGGTAGACGGTCATCACCGCCTCCAGCAGCTCCTTGGCGGCGGCGGGATCCTCGCTGGTGGCGCGGATAGTGAAGAGATTGGTGTCCGGAACCGTCTGGGCGGTGATGCTGCCGTTCAGGCGGCTGACGCCCAGGTACCGGCAGAGGCGGCTGTACATCAGGTCGGACTGGATGAGGTAGGGGAAGGTCTTCCCCATCTGCTCCGCCGTGGCCTTATCGTAGTAGGCGGTGGTAGCGCCGCCGATATCGGAGCCGCCGCTGGCGGACACCTGAATGGTGAAGGTCACCTCACTGGCGTACATGGGGCGGTAGTTCAGCTTGCCCCGCAGGCACCAGAGGGCCCCAACCAGCAGCGTCAGGGCCACCGGCAGCCAGAAGAGACGCCGCAGCACGCTGCGGAACTCCCGGAAAAGACGGCTGAGGTCGATGAGCTCCTCCCCGTCCACCTGGTCAATTTTCCTCTCGTCCATGGGTGTCCTCCGTCTGTCCGCGACCGTGCTTTCCGTAGCCATAGCCGTAACCGTATCCATATCCATATCCGCGGCCGTAACCGTAGCCATAGCCGCCGTAGCCGCCCTTGCCCCCCAGGGGTGCCCAGCGGCGCACATCGTTGAAGACGCAGCCCAGGAGGTGGGCGCGGCACTGGTTCAGCTGATCCACCGCGTCATTGATCCGGCGGGCGGGGACGCTGTCCTGCCGCACCACCAGGAGGGAGAGATCCGCCAGCTCCGCCAGGGCCTCGGTGTCCGAGAAGAGATCCATGGGGGAGGTATCCAGCAGGATGACGTCCGCCGTGGGGCGGAGCTCCTCCAGGAGCTTACCCATCCGGGCGGCGGTGAGAAGCTCCGCCGTGTCGGCCTTGGTCTTGCGGGAGAAGATCACCTGCAGCCCCGGCTGGCTCACGCTCTCCGGCAGGCAGGGGACTTCCCCAGCCAGGATGTCCGCCAGCTCCCGCTGGGGCTTCACGCCGAAGAGCTTCCACTGGGCGGGCTTGTGGAGATCCGCGTCGATGAGGAGGACGCGGCGGCCCTTCTGGGCCATGGCCAGCGCCAGGTTGGCGGCCACGGTGGACTTGCCCTCATTCTCCGCCACACTGGTGACCAGCACCACCTTGCGTCCGTCCTTCTGGACGGCGTGGCTCAGGCGGGAGGCGAGCTTGCCCACCTCCTCCGTGAAGTAGAAGCCCGCCGCCGGCATGCCGATGAGCAGGCCGCTCTTGCCCCGGCGGAGCTTGGCCCGAAGGGTCTTGTCCTTCACCTCATGGTGGATGGTGCCGAAGAGCCGGGCGTCCACCTTGCGGCGCAGGGCGGCGGAGGTCTGCATGGTATCCGCCAGGATGAAGACCGCCAGCAGCGCCGCAGCCATGCCCGCCGCCCCCGCCAGGAAGGCCCACTTGACGGCGGGTCGCAGGGAGAGGGGGTTGGAGGGAGACTGGGGCACCACGGGGCCGTCCAGCTCCCGGAGGATCACGTTCTGGAAGATGTGCTGGGAGATGAGGTCGTAGTTCTCCATCAGGAAGCGCAGCGTCCGGAAGGCGTCCGCCGGATCATCCGCCGTGACGGAGAGCTTCAGGAGGTTGGTCTCGGGGACGGCCCGGGCCGTCAGGGTTCCGGGTAGGCTGGAAACGCCCATCTGGCTCTCCGCCAGGACGCCGAAGGTCTCGCTCTCAAAGAGTTCCGTCAGGGTGCCCGCGATCTCCGTGGTGGTGCTGAGGTTGGAGTAGACGGAGGCGTAGCTGGCGTTTTTCAGGTTCACCGCCACGGTGGCGCTGGCGGTGTAGGCCGGACGGTAGGTGACCTGCAGCACCGTGACCGTCAGCAGGGCCGCGACGACCCCCGCCGCCAGGATCGTGGGGAGCTCCCGCAGGAGCCGCCGGATCAGGCAGGCCGGGCTCAGATCCGACCAATGCAGCGTGCTTTGCTCTTCCATATCCATCCTCACTCCACTATCACATAAAGGATCGTGCTGCCGGTGACGCCGGTATAGCCCGTGCAGGAGTAGCGCACCTTGTTGACGCCTGGCTGCAGCCCGCCCTCCGGCGGGGTGACGGAGACCGCGGTCTCATCCCCACCGGTGACGGAGGCCAGGTAATCCAGGGCGGAGAGCTCCTGCCCGGCCTCCAGGTAAACAAGGTACGTCCGCAGGGAGATGATGGGCTCCCCGGCCAGGCGGCTGCGGATCTCCACATCAAGCGTCAGGGAGGCGGTGTCCCCCAGGCTGTTGCCGACCTCCACCGTCAGGGGGTAGAGGCCCTCGTAGTTGGTGGAAAGGCTGGTGGCGGTGATCTTGATGCGGTCGCTGATGCTGCCGTCCAGAAGATCCGTGGCCCCCAGGCGATCCCGCACCAGGAGGGTGGCCCCCTGCTCATAGCGCAGCTCCCGGCTCAGGGTGAAGCGGGGCGGCGTATAGTCGCTGTAGATCAGCGTCCGGCTGCGGGTGGTGACATGGTGGTCGCTGTCCGCCACGGCATAGGTGACGGTGAGACGGCCGCTGTCCTCCTCCCGCTGGATGCGCTGCACCAGAAGCTCCGGCGTCAGGTCGCCGTCCTTCTCGTCCCAGGCGGTGACGCCCTCCAGAAGGCTGTCGCTCCCGGCCTGGACGGATACCGTCAGGGGTTCCTCCGAGCAGCGGATCTCCGGCAGGGTATCGTCCTGCCGGAGCCTGCCCGCCACGGTGGACGCCGCCAACAACGCGGCGCTGAGCACCAGTGCGGCCAGCACGATGATATGCAGTCGTCTCATAAAAGCACCTCAAGGTCTCTCAAGATTCAAAACCTCTCCCGGACGGAGGCGATGGGCCGATCCGCCAGGATGGCGGCGGGATTGTCCCGCAGAAGGAGATCCGCGATCTCCGGCGCGGTGAAATCCGCCGCGTAGTCATAGATGTCCTCCAGCCGGGTGGTACGGCGGTAGGGGCTGTGGGCGTCGCTGCCGATGAGGTGGACGCAGCCCCGATCCAGGCACCAGTGGGCGGCTCTGGCCGCCCGGCGGCCGAACATCCCGAAAAAGCTCCCCTTGTTCAGCTGAATGACCCGTCCCTCCTCCGCCCAGGCGGAGAGGATGGCGGGATCGTCCTGCACAAAGTAATAGCGCTCCGGATGGGCGATCACCGGCACCAGGGTGCCGGCCTCCACGGCCCGGAGCGTCCGCTGGACGAACCACTCCGTCTCTCCGAAGGCGAACTCGATCAAAAGGTAGCGGCTGCCGCCCAGGGTCAGGAGCTGCCCTTCCTCCAGCTGGCGGGGCAGCTCCGGCGTGGCGAAGACCTCCATCCCCGCATGGAGCCGGAGAGGGATCCCCTCCTCCGCCAGGCGGCGGCGGAGCTCCCCAAGGGCACGCTCCAGGGCGGGGCCCGCGAAGTTTTCAAACCGGCCCGGCATGCAGTGGGGCGTCGCGGCGATATCCGTGACGCCGCTCTCCACCGCCAGGCGGGCCATGCGGCAGCTCTCCTCCACGGTGGCGGCACCGTCGTCCAGGCCGGGGAGGATGTGACAGTGCAGGTCGATCATACGGCGATCTTTCCCCGCATCTTCTCCACCGCCTGACGGTTGACCTCCTCCGGGGTACGGAAGGTGGGCACCAGCTCGTGCATCCGCTGGAAGACCAGCTCCCGGTCGTTCTGCTCCGCGGCCTCCCGCAGGCGCATGAGCTGGCTGCAGAGCTGGGCCCGATCCACCACGGGACGCTCCTCCACGAAGATCTTCTCGTTCTCGGTCTTGCGCAGATGCTCGTTGGACATCAGCAGCTCCTCGTAGAGCTTCTCACCGGGGCGCAGGCCCACCTCCCGGATCTCGATGTCCCCATAGGGGACATGGCCGGAGAGGCGGATGAGCTTCTCGGCAAGATCCAGGATCCGCACGGGCTCGCCCATGTCCAGGACGAAGATCTCGCCGCTGTGGGCGAAGGAGCCCGCCTCCAGCACCAGCTGGGCGGCTTCGGGGATGGTCATGAAGTAGCGGATGATGCGCTTATCGGTGATGGTAACGGGGCCGCCGTAGGCGATCTGCTTCTTGAAAAGCGGGATCACGGAGCCGCTGGAGCCCAGGACGTTGCCGAAGCGGACGGCGGCGAATTCCGTGCCGCCCTCCTGCCGCAGGCCCTGGAGCACCTGCTCGCAGAGGTACTTGGTGGCGCCCATGATGTTGGTGGGATTCACGGCCTTGTCCGTGGAGATCAGGACAAACTTCTCCGCCCCGTAGCGCTGGGCGGTCTCGGCGGCGTTGTAGGTGCCGAAGACGTTGTTCTTCACAGCCTCCTCCGGGCAGTGCTCCATCAGGGGGACGTGCTTATGGGCGGCGGCGTGGAACACCAGCTCTGGCCGGTAGCAGGCGAAGATCTGATCCAGACGCTGGGGATCCCGGACGGAGGCGATCTCCACCGAGAGGGGGAAGTCCCGGCCATACTGGTGCAGAAGGTCGTTCTGAAGCTCATAGGTGGTGTTTTCGGCGATGTCCAGGATCACCAGGCGCTTGGGGGCGTAGGCCGCGATCTGGCGGCAGAGCTCCGACCCGATGGAGCCGCCGCCGCCGGTAGCAAGGACGGTCTTTCCCCGGACGAAATCCGCCACCTTGGGGTTGTCCAGCCGCACCGGGGCCCGGCCCAGAAGATCCTCGATCTCCACCTCACGGACGCTGCCGGCGTAGCTGCCGGACTTGCCGGAGAGGAGCTTCACGGGATCCTCCATGATGTGGACGCGGCGCTGTGTCTCGGCGCAGAGCTCCAGGATCTCCCGGCGGCGCTCCGGCGTCAGATCCTGGATGGCCAGGATCACGTCCGTCACCGGGGTATCCGCCAGCAGCTCCCGGATATCGGAAATGGGCCCCAGCACGGGGACACCGTGGACGCGGCGGTTGCGCTTCTCGGCGGAATCGTCGATCATGCAGTAGGGGCGGTAGCGGCCATAGACGTGATCGCTGAGTTCGGAGAGGAGGGCCGCCCCGGCGGAGCCCGCGCCCACGATGGCGGCGTAGCTCTGCACGCCGCCGCCCATGCCGGTGACCCGGCGGCGGTAGACCCGGTAGACGAAGCGGTAGCCCAGCATCACAAGGATGGCCAGGGTGGTACCGGTCAGGGCCTGGGAGTTCCAGATCCCGCTGGCCTCCAGCGCCCAGTTCAGCACCGCGTAGAGAAGGCCGCCCAGGCCCATCCCCGCAAGGAGGGTCAGGTACTCCCGGCTCTCGGCATAGCGCCAGAGGGTATTGTAGGTGCGGAACATCAGCTGGAACACCAGCACACACACCGTCAGCATGCCGATGTGCATCACCAGGTTGAAAAGCCGGATGTTCCCCTGCATCAGGTAGGGCAGGAACATCAGGAAATTGCAGCAGAAGATCGTCAGGATATCCAGCGTGAGCACGATCAATCCCCGGTATCGGGACATCCTCCATCATCTCCCCTCGTCACATTCTCATCCGAAATCCTGCGGAGGCGGGCGGCAGACTGCGCAAACTGGCAGAATGCCCCAGGTTATAATTTAATCCATTATAGCATCCGTGCCGAAAAAAGTCAAAAAATTTTGGATCCCGCCGCTGGATTCTTCCGCCAGCGGCCCAAAAGGCCCCGGAATCCTCCCTTTCCGGCAGGAAAACCGGGAAATCGGTTGCCTCCCGGCACTCCGCCGGAGGGGACGCCGGGAAAATGGGCGAAGAGGGAAGCACTTCCCCCTCCCGAGTGAAGACGGCTGCCGGCCGGCCGCAACGGGGGAACCCGGCGGGGCTGCGGGCCTTTCCGGCCGGTTCCTCCCGGATCCGCCCCGGGAATGGCAAATTTTTTCAACCCCGGCCCCAATTCCCTCTTGCAATCCCGGGACGGGAATGCTATACTATACCCGAATATAAGGTCGGAAGGTTTCCGGCAGATCGAATATTGGAGGGATCATCCATGAAGAACCGTATTCTCGCACTCCTTACCGCACTGATGCTCATGAGCTGCCTCACCATCCCCGCCTTTGCCAGCGGCGAGAGCGGCGATGTCATCAGCCCCGAGCATGACAACACAGAGGTGGATCCCAATCCCTCCTCCCCCCAGACCGGCGCTCTCCTGGGCGTCGGCGGCGCCGCCGTGCTGATGGCTGTCTCCGGCGGTATGGCTGTGGTCTCCGGCAAGAAGGCCCGGGACTGCCGGTAACTCCATTCGCTGCCCCGCGCCCCATAAAGGCTTTGCCGTTATGGGGCGCTTTTTTCTGTCCTTTCCTCCCCCCGGAGGAAAGCGAACAAAGGAAGGAGCCTGCCCATGAAACGTCCCCTCAAGATCGTGCTGAGTCTGATCTCCGCCGTGGCCGCCGTGGTCTGCGTCCTCTGCATCCTCTTTCTGGTGCAGTATTTCCGGGGCCAGGCCCTCAACGAGCGGCTCTCCAGCAGCGTCCTCACCGGCATCATCACCAACCCCATGGCGGATCCCGAGGACGAGACCCGCTATATGCAGATCGATGTGGATTTTGACGAGCTGCAGGCAATGAATCCCGACATCTACGCCTGGGTGGAGGTGCCCGGCACCGTCATCAACTACCCCGTCCTGCAGGATGCGGAGGATGACCTCTTCTACATCAACCACAACGCCGACCGCTCCTACTACACCGGCGGCAGCATCTTCTCCCAGCGCTACAACAGCAAGACCTTTCAGGACTCCGTCACCGTGCTCTACGGCCACAATTCCCGCTCCCAGGCCATGTTCGCCCAGGTGAACAACTTCGCCGACGCCGCCTACTTCGACGCCAACCGCTACATCTACATCTACACCCCGGACACCGTCTACCAGTATGAGATCTTCGCCGCCTATCCCCATGTCAGCGACCATCTGCTGCTGTGCAACGATTTCGACGATCCGGAGGAATTCGACGCCTACTTTGCCGGCCTGACGGACAGCCCCAACGCCAACTACCGCCGGGAGCTCTTCCCCTCCTACGGGGACAAGGTGCTGACCCTCTCCACCTGCTACCGCCAAAACCGGATGCAGCGCTTCCTGCTGCAGGGGGTACTGACGGAGGAATACACCGTACTGAAAAGTGAGGATGCCCATGGATAATCCCAAACCCCGAAAACGCCTCTCCACGCTGCTGCTGCTCTTCCTCATTCTGATGATCGTGACGTTGCTGCTCTGCGCCGCCGTGCTGGCGGTCTGGCTCCACGGCCGCAGCGTCATGCGCAGCAAGATCGTGACCCCGCCCACCATCGGCCAGAGCGGCGAGGTGCTGGACAGCCACACCATCCTCCACGACGGGAAGTACTACCGCTACCGTGAGGGGCTCATCAACCTGCTGCTCCTGGGGGTGGACTCCGACACCAAGCCCGCCGAACCCCTGCCCTACGGCAACAACAACCAGGCGGATGTGATCCTGCTGGCGTCCCTGGATACCCAGGCTCAGACCATGACCCTGATCTCCGTCTCCCGGGACACCATGTGCGACATCGCCGTGCTGGACGAGGACGGCCAGCCCCAGGGAGCGGCTCACGCCCAGCTGGCCCTCTCCTACGCCTACGGCGACGGGCTCTATGAGAGCTGCGAGCTGAGCCGGGAGGCCGTCTCCAACCTTTTCTCCGGCCTGCAGATCGACGGCTATGCCGCCTTTTATATGGGCGGCATCGGGGATCTCAACGACGCCGTGGGCGGCGTCACCGTCACGGTGGCGGACGACTACCCTTTCACCCACATCCCCGCCTGCGGCAACATGTACGCCGGGCGGGACGTGAAGCTCACCGGCAAGCAGGCCCGGTTTTACATCCAGTGCCGGGAGATGACCACCGACGGCAACGAAAACCGGATGCGGCGGCAGAAGCAGTACCTGCTGGCTCTGATCTCCCAGGCCAGGGAGACCGTGGCCGCCAACCCCACCAAGGTGCTGAACCTTTACAACAGCCTCTCCCCCTACCTGCTGACGGATCTGGATGTCAGCGAGATCTCCTACCTGGCCACCACCGCCGCCCAGATGCAGTTCTCCGGCGACATCCTGCGCGTCACCGGTGAATCCGTCCTGGGGGATGGCGACCATATGG
>CAKTSC010000003.1 GCA_934597465.1 uncultured Dysosmobacter sp. | reverse complement strand
CGTGGCGGGCGGCCGGGGCCCGGCCCCGGAGGGCCGGACGCCGGAGGGCCGCCGGGCGGCCGCCCGGGCGCACTGGGGACAGAGCCGGGCCGCGCCCGGCGCCAGGCGGCCGCATTTCTGACATCTCATAGAAGCTTACTCCGTTTCGTTGGGAGGCGCCTGCTCCGACTGGGGCGCGGGGCGGGCGGGTTCGGTGGATTCGTTGTCCTGGCGGGAGTGAGGGGCGGGAGCGGCGGGCTCGCTGTCCCGGTGGGGAGAATCGCTCCGCTCCCAGTCGGGGATCAGGGGCGGGAGCTTGCGCCAGTCGTCGAGGGGCATGCCGGGGATGGGCTTGCCCTCGTAGGAGTGGCGGCCGGCGGAGAGGGATCCGCCGCAATACGCGCGTTCCCAGTTTTTGCAGTCACGGTGGGCGCGGATGGGGAGGCCGATCCCGAGCCAGACGGCGCTGACACGGTCAGGGAACGCGCTGGCCATGAGCGTCCAGGCCGGGTCATTCATATTCAGCGCCTGGGCCGCGGCCGTCACGGGGGCGGAGGCAGTGGGGACGGAGAGGAAGGACAGCCGGGCAGTAGCATCTTCCCCCCAAACGGCACCATCGAAGTAAAAGAGCGGACTCGCCTGCTCAATCAGCGGCAACATCCAGTTGTCGTAGACCTTATTGGTCAGTTGGTCAACATTGGTCGTATTGTACTTATCCTGCAGGAAAGCCGTGATGCTGCGGTCAGCATAGCCTTTGAATGCCTTCTCGACAAAGAATTTCGTCACCAGCCGGGTAATTTTGTTCTCGTCCTCGTTGATCCACGCATCCTCATTGGCCAGAAGCTCCGACACAAAGGCGTCCAGCATATTGGGGATGTTCAGTTTATTCACCTCAGCATCCAGGGGCTGTTTCAGGTCAGCGATGGTCATCATGGGAGTGGCAAAGCCATCCGTGCCGTTAAGAACTCCCGGGCTGGCCAGGGCAGCGCGGTTTTCGATGAAGGTCTCGATGAGATTGTCCATCACCCGGCTGAGCTTGGCGTAGTAGCCGCCGGTGACTTTTTCCACCTGTTCGAGCAGGGTTCTGAGGACTTCATCCATTTCTGCGTAAACATTCAAGGCAAGCTCATGCTGGTTCAGCACCATCAGATACCACTCATACGTCTGGAAAAGTTTCGAAGCCTTGAGCCCAGCAAGCACTCCTGTGCAGTTTGCGTCTGCGTCAAAGTTTGCCTTAGCATTGTCGTAATCATCCTGGAGCCCCTTAGTCTGGATGCTTTCCTGCTCCCAACGGGCTCTGTTCTCTTTTTCGAGACCCTTAATGAGGTTCCTAAGATTGTGATCCTGGGCTGCAGAAAGCAGCCCATACGCAAAGGTGGGGCCCCGGTCAATATCCCGGATCACCAGGGCCAGCTGGGCTTGCAGACGGCCCAGGAGGGAGTCCTTGTTCTCCGGCTCCACCATTCTCTTGGCGTTGGCTTTCAGCAGCGTCAGCTTTTTCGTGGTCTGGCCGGTGTAGCTGGTCACAAGTTCAGAGTTGCCGCAATCCCGGACGGACTTCCAGCCGCCTTGGTAGGGAGCGTAATCATCCCCGGCGTTCTCCCGGAGCTCCCGGAGCAGGGACTCATAGATGCCGCCGGCGCTCTGGGCGTCTTTGGCCAGGGCCTGGATGGCCAGGGCCTCCACATCGCCCTGGGTGGGGATGTTCCACTGGATGGCGCCGAACTGTTCAAAGAGTTGGGAGGCCAGGTAGGTGTTGATCTCCCGGTGGGGGATCTCCGCCGCCGCGCCGCCCAGGGTGCAGTAACGGATGTTTCCGCAGTCCGGGAACGCATGCTCCAACTGCGAAAAGCATGCACCGGCATAGCGCCGCAGGGTGCAAAGTCCCGGCTGCGCCTGGTTATCTGCCAGAAGCGTCAGAAGGAACTCGGCCGTTACGCGCATGGCGTATTCATAAGCGTTCGGGCGTACAACGGCCTTGGAATCGGTGGCGCCCAGGAGGAAGCAGAGATCCACCGGGGGCTCCTTCCAGTCCACCATGCGGTGGCGCTGATACTCCTGGGTGAAGCCGCCGCCGTTGCCGGGGAAGCCCATGCAGTAGTCCAGCTCCCGCAGGGCGGCGCAGCCGTTCCTGGGGATGTACGTCCGGGCAGATATATCGCTGGGAGGAACCCGGTCCAAGTTGACATCCGGGAGATAGAAGCAGCCGGAGACGGTGGCGGTGTTCTCCGGGAAGCAGCGCGCCAGGACATCCCGGACAAGATAGCAGACATCCAGGAAACAGCCGGAGCCGGTACCGCCGCTGAGGCCGGAGAAGATGTGGATATTGATCTCAGGGGAATTGAGGCCCTGCTTGGCAAGGCGGATCTCCGTCTCCAGGCGGGCCGCAAACTCCTCAGACTTATCCATCAGCAGGAAGCGGCCCACCTGGCGGATGCCGCCGGCCCCCGCCATGCTGAGGTTGGGAGCAGAGATGTCCTCCCAGCGGAGCCAATCCAGGTCATGGCGGTTTTCCGGCGCCAGCTTATGCTTCATCTTTACGTCCCGGATGGCAATGGAGAAATACTCCGTCCGATCCAGGGGGAGCAGGCCGTCCCGCGCAAATTCCCCATCGCTCCACCGAGAGAAATGCTCCCCGGCGGCGGTGTCGATGCCCAGGAAGCGGATGTGGGCGTATTCGGGGCGGACGGCATCGGGGTCGTCGGGCTGGAGGTGCTGGTAGACCTGGGTCTTGACGGTGCGCAGGGCATCGATGCCGGTGCCGCCCAGGCCAATGAGCACCGTGGCGGTGTTCCGCGCCTGCGCGGCCTGCCGGTTCCGGGAGATGCCCCCGCCGGAAGCCAGGGAGAGGGTCTTGTAGATGGTCATGGTCGTTCTCCTTTCGGGTGAATGGATGGATCCTGCGGGTCAGCGGCGGCGGCGTCCGCCGAAGAGGATGCCGCGAAGCACCAGGTAGATAATGAGCAGGATGATGACCCAGGAGAGCAGCTGCGCCAGGAAGTTGCTGATGGCGTCCCGGTAGAGGTAGCAGAAGCCCAGCACCGCCACCAGCAGCACCAGCAGGATCACCGCCGCCCAGGGGAAGGCAAAGCTCCCGCCCCGGGGCTGCCGGGGAGTGCGGGGCCGGGGCGGACGGGGGCCGCGGCCGCCCCGGCCGCCGTTCCCGCCAGGGCCGGGCTGGACGGAGGGGGGCTGGGGCGTGTCCCGGGACTGGGGGACATCCCGGAAGCCGGAGGAGGCGCCCCCGGGCGGGGTGGGGCCGGAGCCCGGCGGGCGGGGCAGGTCACCGCGGTGGGACGCGCCGCCGGAGGGGCGGGGCGGAGGGGAATTGAAATCGAATGCCATAGGATCAGCTCCCGTCAGTTAAAATGAATGATCTGGTCGGTGGTGGTATCCAGAAGGATGGCCTGCCCGGCGGACAGGGCGGTGATCTCCTCCGGCATGACCCGGCAGCGGTTCTCCGTGGCGGTACGGATGTCCTCGTGCTGGTTCTGGGGGAGGAATTGGAAGTAGCCGCGGCTGGTGCCCCGGGAGGTCTCCACCTTGGTGTAGTCGTACTTGCCGAAGAGCTCCGCCAGGGCGGCGGCGCTGGCCCCCGTGCCGTGCTTGAAGAGCACCAGGCAGCGCATCCGCTCGCAGAGGCTGCGGAAGCTGGCTTCGTCCGTGAGATCCACCGCGTTCTCCGTCACGATGCCGAAGCAGCAGCCGCTGCCGGCGGTGCGGAGGTACTCCGTGAAGCGGAGATCCCGGAGGGGGATGCCGTCCAGCAGCAGGAGGAAGGGCCCGCGGCCGCTGCCGGCGCGGAGCTCCTCCGCCAGGTAGGTGAGAAGGAGCTCAGCGTAGAGGGGGTTCACCCGGAGCAGCAGCAGAGGGGGCGCGGACGCCGGATCCGCCGCCCGCAGGGCCTGGAGGCAGTTCTGCCGGGCCACCCCGTTTTCGGGATCCCAGCCGCTCTGGGCGGCTTCCTCCTCCAGAGCGCGGATCACGGAGCGGAAGAGGTCGAACTGGCCGCCGCCGTCCTCGCCCACCCCCAGGTCGGCCCAGATGCGCTGGCCCTCCGCCCGGTCGGAGGAGAGCTCCAGGATGTTGTCGTGGAACTCCCCCATATCCTGGAAGCGGCAGAGGTAGGAGAAGCCCGTGAGGCTCACGGGCACCTGGAGGCGGGCCAGGATGTCCATATGGCCCCGGGCCACCCGGTCAAAGCGGGGCGTGGGGGTGTAGCCCAGGCGGAGAGCCAGCTGCCGCAGGGCCGTGGCCGCCTGGGGCTTCTCCATGCCGAAGAAGGGCTCGAACTCCCGGCACTCGCCGCCGATGTCCCAGAGGGGCGTCTCCGGGGCATAGGACTGCCAGGCCTCCACGGCCATGTCCCGCAGGGGCCCCCGGCCGCTGTGGAGGATCAGGATGGGCATCCGGCCCACCAGCGTCTCCAGCACCGGGCGGAGGGGCCGGTAGCGCTCCTCCGGGTCGGCGCCGCCGCTGAGGAGGAAGCTGCCGGGGATGCCGTCCGGGCAGAGGAAGCCGCTGATATCCTCCAGATGCCCGCGGCTGCGGTAGGCATGGGAGAGCTGCCGGTTGGCGCGATCCACGTCCCGGCGTCCGAACAGAGCCATTGAGAAAACCTCCTTACATGATCCGTCCCCAGGGCCGGGACGTTACTTGCCGTACTCCCGGAACTGGAAAAGGAAGGGCGGGGCGTAGCCCAGGCCGATGACCGCCTGGCCCAGGCCCAGCTCCAGCTGATCCCACTCCTCCACGGTGCTGCCGTCGCGCTCCCGGTAGTCCCGGTCGTTCTTCCCCTGGTTGTGGAAGTCGTAGACCATGATGTTGCTGCCGAAGCGCTTGGAGATGTAGTCCCGGGAGGAGCCGTCGTTGGTGTGGAAGGCGAAGATGCTGCCGAAGCCGCCGGCGATGACCGCGCCTCGATCCTTGCCGTAGACATCATAGAGCTGGTCGATGCTCTGGATGCCCGCCATCACGCGGACACCCAGCCCCCGACCGAAGTTCAGCGCGTCGTCGATGTGCTGGAGCTTGGGCAGGAGCTTGAACTCGTCGGCGATGAGGTAGACGTTGCCCGACTGCTGCCGGCGGCCCAGGGCCTCCTTCAGCGCCTGATCCACCAGGAGGCGGTAAACGGGGGTCAGGGTCTCGCCCACGGAGAGGTCATACTCCACGAAGACGGCCCGGCCGCCCCGCTCCCGCACGGCCCGGCGGAGGGAGAGACTGCGATCCGGCCGGTGGGAGGCCAGGATGCCCACGAAATACTCCGAGAGCATGCTGTTGAGCTCGCCGAAGACACCCAGGGCCTGGTTGGACTTGCCGTCCCCGAAGTAGCTGACGAGGCCCTGGAGATCCGGGTAGCCGCGGAAGACGGTGGCGTAGTCCTCCGCCGTGAAGCGCTGGAAGGCCGCCAGGAGATCCCGGTTGTTGAGCCGTGGGAGCCAGGTCTCCCGGTGGCGGCGGGCCTGGCGGACGAAGTGCAGCACCATGCCCCGGAAGATATCCCGGGCAGCGTTGCAGAAGAAGGGCTGGGTGGAGGAGCCCCGGTCGTGGAAGAGGGCGGCGGCCAGCTCCCGGGCGTTCATGCCCACGCTGTCGTCGTCCCAGCCGTCCGCCAGGACTTCCCCGAAGAGGTTCCAGGTGTGGCTCCGGGCGCGGAAGCGGGCGCTGTTGCCCAGGAGGTAGTCTCCCGGGCGGCCGAAGCCGTCGTAAAACTCGCCCTTGGTGTCGAAGATGATGGCCACGTCCTGCTCCGTCATCCGGCGGCGCAGCTCCTCCACCGCGTAGAGGAAGGCGTTGGTCTTGCCGCAGCCGGAGCCGCCCAGCAGGAGGAGGTGCCGGGAGAGGAGGCTTTCGCTGAGCCGGAAGGCATCGCTGCCGTCCAGGGCCCGGCCTGGGAAGGTGAGAACGGGATCCTTCACCCGGAGGGGGGGATTATCCCGGACGGAAGTGCCGAAAATGATCTGATGTCCCATGCTCTGCCTCCTTCAGTCCATGCCGCCGTCCCGGTCGGAGCCGTCGTCCGCGCCGCCGGGATCGTTGTCCTCCCCGGCATCCCCGCCGGAGCTCTCCATGCCGCCGGAAGCGCTCTCGCCGGAGCTCTCCAGGCCGTTTCCCGCCGTGTCCCCCAGGTACTCGTTGGGGGCGTTTTCGGCGGTTTGGGCCGGGGCGGCATTCTGCTGTGCGCCCTTGGGGGCGGTATCGCCCAGGTAGTCGTTGGCGTTCTTGTCGGTGTAGTCCAGGTACTCCTCCTCGCGGGGGTGCATGCCCATCTCCTCGTAGATCTCCGGGTGCTGGGCCTCGTAGGCGTCCAGCTCCTCCTCCCAGCGCTCCTGCTCGCTGCGGCTCTCGTTGGTGAAGGAGAAGACATCCCAGTCCCGGGTGCCGTCGGGGGATTCGTAGATGACGTAGCCCATGTAGGCGGTGGGGCGCTCGCCGCCGTCGGTCTCCACGAAGACGAAGACCTTGTCGCCGTTGTCCAAATGCTCCGCCCACTGGTTCTCCATCCGCTTGTAGTCGCTGCGGTTGAGGTTGCGGCTCTGGGCGGTGAGGTTCTCCTCCCCGGGGGAGCCGCCGAAGCGGGCGCCGATGAGGTGGCCGCCGTCATCGGGGCCCCAGTCGTGATCCTTGCCCCGGCGGGCGTCGCCGCCCACGCTGGCCTGGGCCTGGTTATCCCGGACGGCGCTGTCCGCCAGGCGCAGGGAACCGGCGGCGGACTTGCCGCCGTCCGCCCGGGTCTCATATTGGTAGTTTCCGGCCGCATTCTCCGTGAAGAGGTTGGGGTCGCGGATATCGTCATGGAAGTTCCGGGACATGGGGAGCTCTCCTTTCCGCGTCGGAAGGCGCAGGGAATGGCCCGTCAGCGGGCCAGGGCCACCAGCGCAAGCAGCACCGCCGCCCCGCCGCAGACCGCGGCCCGCAGGCCGTTGGAGGCGGTGGAGCGTCCGCTGGGGTGGGGCCAGTTCAGAAGGAGCAGGCACAGCGCCGCCGCCAGGGTGATGGCCCCCAGCATGGCGCCGTGGGCCGCCGTGATGCCCCGGAAGACCCGGACGGCGGCGGCCTCCGCCGCCAGGAAGGCCAGGACGGAGAGCCAGAGGAGGTTCCCACGGGGCTTGGCGCGCATCCGGTCAAACTGCGCGTAGAAAAGGAGGGCGAAGGCCAGCGTCACGGCCAGGGTGGGCCAGAGGCCCCGAATCACGGCACCCAGCACCAGTGTGAAAACCGGGAACTGGAACCCGAGGTACTCATCCGCCTTCAGCCGCAGCGTGCGCTTACCCACAAAGCCGTTGCGCAGCCAGACGCTGGTGCTTTCCGCCATCCCCAGGAAGAGCAGCCAGGCCGGGAGGGAAGCCGGCGCCCAGTGGAACAGCAGCACCAGAAACAGCAGCAGTCCAGTAAGGCCGAAGGCCACCAGGGTATCCGGCCGATAATGCTCCTCGTCATCCTTTGCGGCCGTTGCGACGCAGAGGCAGAGCAGCACCGCCAGCGGGATCGCGCACTTCCAGGTGGTGAGCGCCCCATAGATGGCCGTGGCCGTTGGGGAGATGCAGTAGCGGAGGTAGTCCGGCTCCAGCAGGTTGATGACCAGCACGACGGCGTAGACCAGGACGGTCTGCGTGTTCAGCTCGCCGTACTTCTCCGGCGCGGCGGCCAGCACCACTTGATAGGAGACGTACCAGAGGACGGCAAAGAGCAGGAAGGCCAGCACCACGCCCTCTCCGCCGGAGAGGAAGCGCAGGGTCTTCGGCAGGCCGCCGCACCAGCGGGGCAGCACCGTCACCGCCCCCAGGACGCCGCAGCCCAGGGGCACCCAGGATGCCCGCCGGGGGGACTTCATGCCCAGAAACAGCAGCAGGACTCCCACGGCCAGAACGGCCCAGGAGAGCACGGCGGCCGTGGAGCCGCCTGCCACGGCGTTCTGGCGCAGCAGGGAGGGATCCCGCAGCTGGAGCAGGACGCGGCCCCGCAAGACCAGCAGCAGACAGCAGTCCAGGAAGAGGTGGGTCACCAGGTGACGGCAGGCGGGGGCGTCCTCCGGGGACTTGGCCACCGTGAGAAGGTAGGAGAGGAACACGCACAGCGCCAGGGGCAGCAGCATCAGCCAGGAGA
This sequence comes from uncultured Dysosmobacter sp., assembly GCA_934597465.1. Lineage (GTDB taxonomy): Bacteria > Bacillota > Clostridia > Oscillospirales > Oscillospiraceae > Oscillibacter. The sequence continues at coordinate 17,716 of CAKTSC010000003.1, read as the reverse complement.
AGCCGCCGTTCCTTGCGATGGCCGCCAGCAGCAGGCCCTGGATCGCGGTATTCCCCAGGAAAAAGAGGATCTTATTGGTTTTCAGACTCGTTCCCATGGTCTCTCCCCTCCTTTACAGCAGCCGGATCAGGGTGTAGACGGCCCAAAAGCCGAAGACCCCCGCTGGGGCGAAGTAGATGGGCTCGTAGGGCCGGGTGCGGCAGCGCAGGCCGGTATAGACCAGCAGCCCCGCCGCCAGCACGGCGCAGGGCACGCCCGCCGCCCGGCGGGCGGCCCAGAGCCGCGCCCCGGGCACGAAGACCAGCGTGGAGAAGAGCAGCAGGAAAAGGAGCACCGAGAGCGCCAGCAGCTTCCGGTTGAAGCGCTGCTGGTTGAGGATCTCCCGCACCGCGTCCCGCTGCTTCGGATCCAGGGCCAGAGCGCCGAAGCCGGTGTAGTAGCCGTAGGCCCGGCCCCAGTACCGGGGGCCCTGCTCAAACCAGTAGTTCCCCAGCTCCGCGGCGGCCCGGGGGTCGCCCGCGGCGGCGGCCTCCTCCAGGAGGCGGCAGGCCAGCTTGCCGTCCTGGGGCTGCTGGAGGCCGTGGAGCAGGCAGTAGCCGTAGTAGTACTTGGCCCGGGGGATGCCGGCATTCACCAGGGGGATCAGGCGGTGGAAGGGCAGCTTGATCTTCACATCGTCCTTCCGGCGGAAGGCCCGGTCGAAGAGCTCCAGCTCCTGCTGGTAGAGGGAGGCGGGCACGGTGAAGGCCTGCTCCCGCACGGCCCCCTCCTGCTGGGACTCCTCCGGCGCGTAGTCGAAGGCCAAGCCCGCCGCCTGGGCGATCTCCCGGGTCAGGCGCAGCACGGCGGCGCGGTTGAGCTCCGTCTCCCGGACGGCGTTGGCAACGTAGCGGTCAAGATCCGCCTGCTGGGTGCGCCCGTCCTTCTCCAGCAGGGCCCGGTAGCCGGTGACGCCGGTCATGAGGGAGAGGCGATCCGCCTCCGCCGCCGGAACGTTCCGGCACAGCAGCTCCCGCCGGAGGGTCTCGCCGTCCAGCAGGGCCTGGGGGCCGCCCTCCGCCGCCAGATCCCGCAGGGCCCGGGTCAGGGGGGAGTCCGCCGGGGCGGTCACCGACTCCTCCCCGTCCTTCGTGATGTTCCGGGAGTACTCGCTCCCTTCGCTGAGGTCGCGGAAGCGCTCGCTTCCGTCAAAAAGATCCTTCATGCCTTGTCCTCCGTTCCGGCCTCAGCCGTTTTGATCCAGTGCAGATCCTCCAGCACCGCAAGCCAATCCTCCGGCGCGGGCGGCTCCCCGCTGCCGCCCCGGCGCAGGGCCGAGGCCTCGCAGAGGGCGTTCTGGAAAAGGGTGCGCAGCGGCTCCGGGCAGTCCTCCCAGAGCTCCAGCACCGCCTGCTCCTCCGCGAAGGCCCCCAGGCGGTTGCTCTCGTCCCGGGGGTCGAAGAGGAAGATGGGCATCTTGTGGTAATCCCGGAATTTGATGTAGTGCTTGCGGGGGTTATCGTCCACATAGCCGGAGAGGAGCCGCCCATCGTAGGGGTGCCGCCCGAAGAAGAGGTAGAAGAGCAGGGCGGTGACGCTGTAATTCTGGGAGCGGAAGTCCAGCCGCGTCCGCAGGCCCTGCACGAAGGCGGGCTCCGCGAACTCCAGGGGGCAGCTGCCCTCCGGCGGGGCGCAGAAATCCCCGCCGCCCCGGACGTTCAGGAGTTCGGCGCCGGGCTTCCCCCTGGGGGGGGCGGTGCTGAGGAGGGGGGTGTAGTCCAGGAAAACGCTGCCGTCCTCCCGGAAGAGGAAGCGGGAGGGGTGGATCTCCTCGTAGGCATAGCCGTCCCGGTTCAGGGCGGCCAGGGGCCGGAGGATGGCCGCCGCCGTCTCCCGGACGGCGGGCTGCCGCCAGCTGAGGCCTGGGCCCTCCCGGAGCTCCCGCAGTTTCCGCTCGCCCCCTGCCAAAGGCGGGTAGCCTCCCCGGGGGAAGAGCAGCGCCAGCTCCCCGGGCCGATCCTCCGCCGGGAGGGGGGTATCCGTATACTGCCGGAGAGCCAGGACGGCGCAGTCGTCCCGGCAGCTCATGGGCAGGAAGACCAGGTCGCTGGGCCAGAGGATGTCCTTCCGGCCGGGGGGCGTCAGGATCCGGCGGCAGCAGGAGGCCATGGCCTCCTCCCCGGGGCAGTCCAGCCGCCGGAGGAAGAAGGTCTCCCCGGTGAGGAGGTTGGTGAGCAGGGGGCTGAGGGCCTCCTCCCCCATCAGGGGATCCGGCGCCCGCTCCCCGCTCCACCGGTAGATGCCACCGCCGTAAACGGCGCTGAAGATGAGGTCATCCGGGGTGAGGTATCGCGTTTGCTTCATGAGCTTCCTCCTGCCTGGGCTCCGGGGCCGTCAATGGCCCCGGGAGCCCCTTTTCTGGTCTTTCTTCCGGCCGGGCGGTATCTCGTGCTTCCCCTTGGGGGGCTTGGGAGGCTGCCTGGGGGGCTCCTCCTTCTCCCGCCGGGTGAGGAAGGCCAGGCCCCGGTCCAGCAGGCTGCCGCCGCTCTTTTCGGCGGCGCGCCGCTTCTCCTCCTGCCGCAGCTCGCCCAGCCAGCGCTTCACCGCCCGGGCCTCCTGGCCCCGGCGGCGGATGTAATCCTCCGCCTGGGCGGGGAAGGGCTCCTCGCGGAGAAGGCGGCTCTCCGCCGCTGTGGGAGCGCTCTCGGCCTCCAGCACGGCGGGCTTCGCGGTCTCAAAGAGGTCGAAGGGGTTCTCCCCCTGCCAGGCCCCCAGCAAAAGCCAGAGATCCAGGGGGGCGGGGGCGCTGCCGATCCGCTCGCAGCGGAGACAGAGGGGCAGCAGGAGCTTTGCCAGGCGCTCCGCCCAGGGGCGGAGGGCCGGCGTCCGCCGGATGTCCCGCTCCAGGGGAAGGAGGCCCTTCTCGGTGAGCCGGAGGAGCTGGCGCTCCGCCAGGCAGTCCCGGATGGCCGTCAGGCTGTCCGCCTGCTCCGGATCCCGGGCCGTGGCGGCCAGGATCGTCCACTCCGCGAAGTCGGGATCGCCGCTGAAGCCGCTTTGCAGGGCGGCCCGGGCCACGGCGGCCGCGGCCCGCTCCGGATCCGGCAGGTTCGAGAGGTACCACTGGGCGGAACGGAGGTACTCCGGCTCGGACTTCTCCACCAGGGTGTCCAGCAGGCCGCCCATGCGGGCGAAGGCCGCCGCCAGGGGCTGGCCGTCCGTTTCCATGGCCTGGTACTCCCCCCGGCGCTCGGTGCAGAAGCTCTCATAGCTCTGCCGCGCCCAGTAGGTCTCCTTGGCCGCGGCGGCACAGCCGGGGATGGCGCTCTCCGGCAGGAGGCGGCGCTGGAAGTCCAGGTACTCCCGCAGGGCCGCCTGGGCCCCGGCCTCGCTCTCAAGATCCCGGGCGTAGAGCGCCCCGGCGGCAGCCTCCAGCCGCTCCCCCGTTTTGGGACGGGGGCAGAGGAAGCGGGAGCGCTCCTCCTCGCGGCGGAGGGCTTCCCAGCTCTCAGGCGTCTCCCGCAGGCGGGCGGAGAAGTAGAGATCCAGGATCTCCCGGCCCTTGGCGTCCCGGCTGAGGACGTCCGCATAGCGGCGGAACTCCTCCTCCGGCAGTTCCGTCAGCTGTCGGGCGGCCTGGTCGGCCGGCAGGGCCCGGAAGCGGTGGATCCGGTAGCGGAGCCCGGCCTCGGCCAGCTCCCGTGTCAGCGGGGCGGCCAGGCGCTGGGCAAGGTTCTCCTCAGTCTCCTCCGTGAGGCTGCCGTCCCGGCGGCGGATCTCATCCAGCAGGGCGGCGATGCGCCGCTCCAGCTCCCCGCTGCCGGAGGAACGGGCCCGCAGGGCGTCGCTGAGGCAGCCGTCCAGCTCGTCGTCCCGGTAGGCGGCGGGGTCGGGCCGGGTGCGGAACTGGTGGGCCAGCTTCAGGATCAGCTCGTCGGAGGCGGTGGGATCCCCCAGGGCGATGGCGTCGGCCTCCAGCCGGGTGAAGAACGCGGCGGCGTCCAGCGTCTGATAGTTCCGGGCGGCATAGTCCGCGAAGCCGTAGCGCTCCAGCTTGCGCTCCCGCCGGGGGGTGAGGAGGGTATTCTCCCCTGTCCGGGGATCCAGCCAGGTGGGGTATTTCTCCGCCCGGAGGCTGAACACCAGGTGCTTTCCGCTGTCCCCCTGGGAGGGGCAGGAGGCCGTACAGAGCCGCCGCCGCAGGCTCAGGGGCAGGCCCCAGTAGATGGCGAAGAGGATGGCCCGCCGCTGCTCCTCCGTCCCGTCATAGCGGAGGTAGAGGGGCTCTCCCCGCTTCTCCGTTACCTGGAGGTAGGCGCAGCGGATCAGGGTGACGTAGGCCTCCGGCGGGATCCCGGCGGCGCCGAGCGCCCCCTCGATGGTCATGGGCTCCGTCCGCCGCAGCTCCGTGGGGATGGGCTCCGCCTCCGCCTCGCCGGTCTTGAAGTTCTCCGCCGCCACGGTGAGGAAGGCGTTGGGGTCGGCTACGGCCCCCTCCCGGGCGGGGAACACGAAGGCGTGGGAGAACATGTTGGCCCGGCCCAGGCGATCCAGCAGACCGTACTGGGTCTGCAGGAGGCAGAGGCACTCGCCGTCACCGCAGAGCTCCCACAGGCGCAGGACGTTCCCCTCCTCGTCCCGCATGGGGCCGTGGATGGTGGAGTTGGCGTTCTGCAGGCGGGTGCAGGCCCGGTAGGCGGCGGCAGGGATGTCCGGCGACACCGCCACCGCCTGCCAGCCGGAGCTCACGCGGCCGTCGGTCTCCCGGGTGGCGTTGGTATAGCAGCACTGGAAGAAGGGCTGGCTCATTGGGCCCCTCCCTTCCCGCTGCTGTCCCAGCGGCAGCCGCAGGCGGTGCAGCAGCGATCCTGGTAGAGCATCTTCGTGCGGAAGAGCTTCCGCACCGTGGCCCAGCGCTCCTCCTCCGGCAGCTCATAGGTCTGGTCGCTGCCGCACTCCGGGCAGTAGACCACCTTCACGGCGGGGCTGAAGATCTCCTGCCCCTGGGGCAGGCCGATGTAGCCCAGCTGATAGAAAAGCCACAGCAGCGGCTCCTCGATGCGCTTGGGCAGCACCGGGCCAACGGGATAACGGTAGGGCTCCCCGTTGGCCTGCTCGCCCTCGGCCACGTCGCAGCCCAGGGCGGTGAAGGCAAAGTAGTTGTAGTTGGAGTAGTTATCCCGCATCAGCTGCGCCAGGGCCGGGGCGTTCTGCTTGAAGAATTCGTTAAGCCGCTCGGCGATGGGATTGTACTCCTCGGCGTTGAAGAGGGGACGGTTATAGCCGTCCGCCCCGGGGATACCGTGGACATCATCCAGCAGCAGCTGGGGAAGACCCATAGACAGAGCCCCCTGCACCTCCCGCTGATCCGCCTTGGAGAGGCAGACAGCCAGGGGGGTAGTGCAGCGGCGGTCGGCATGCTGGGCGATGATGTGGTGGATGGCGGCCAGGGCCTGGGTGGGCTCCGCCAGGGCCTCCCCGTCAGGATTCAGGCCGCTGATGACCTCAAACTGCATGGGATCGATGAGGACGATGAGGCCGTCCGCGTGCCCGATGAAGGGGGCGAAGCGCCGAACTAGGGCCGCATCCCGGAAGACCTCGCCCGCCACGTCGTAGAGGACGAAGGTCTCGGTCGTCCTGCCATGGCCCAAGGTGCCGTGGGTCAGGTCGAAAAAGAGGGGCTGCTGCAGCCGCTCCTCCGGCGTGGAGCCGGGCAGCGCCCGCTTGGCGGTGACAGCGTTCCGCTCCCGGAAGGTGCGGACGCTGGCGTTGGTGGCCACGGCGCTGAGGCCCACCTCTGCGGCATAGTTCAGGATGCCGCCCAGGAGCTGGGAGAGATAGACAGTCTTGCCCGCGCCGGTGATGCCGATGACGGCGGCAAACTTCACCGGGTTTTTGCCGTAGTCATCCGGCAGGGGGTTGTGGCAGTGGCGGCAGACCCGGCGGCTGCACTTGGCGGTGAAGCCGCCCTCCCGCAGCTCGATCTGGGTGACGTTGCCGTCCTCATCCCGCAGGAAGCAGGAACCGTCGGGCTGCCTTTTCAGGTAGCGCTGGTGCTGCTCGTTTTTGGGATCCAGGATCCGCCGCCGCCAGGCCTGAACGCCCAGCTTCACATCGGCGGGGTTTTCCTCCGTGGTGCCGTTGAACTTGGCCCAGAAGTTCTGGTAGACAGGATCCTCCGTCTCCTGGAAGAATTCCCATTCCCGAAGCCGCTCCAGGATGGCCTCCTTGTCGCCGCCCTGGTAGCGGGCCTTGAAATCCGCCAGGTCGTCATAGTCTTCCGGCAGGATATCGCTCTCGCCCCGGTTGACCCGCTCCGAGCGGAAGAGGACTTCGTCGTCCATCATGGTCTCAAAGCAGTAGGGGCAGGTGATCTGATAACTCATGTTCCGTTCCTCCACGTCGATTCATAGGTGGCCGCCCTGGGGCGGCGGGGCGGCTCAGCGGAGCCGCAGGCCGGGGTTGGCGGACTGGAAGACCGGGGCCGTGTCCGTCCTGTAGTAGACGGAGCCCTGCTCCAGCATCTGCCGCGTCACGGGGATGGTGAGCTCCCCCAGGCTACAGCAGAGGTCGCCGTCGCCGCAGCTGGCGGCCAGCCCCGCCGGGAAATCCACCCGGTAGAAGCCGGTGAACACCTCCCGGCGGCGGAAGAAGGGCCCCTCCGTCTGCGTACACTCCGTGACGCTCAGGCGGATCTCCAGCGGCACGTCGCAGGAGGGAAGGATCATGGCGTTGCTCTGGGGGGCGTAGATGCGGCAGGTGTTCCCCAGCACGTCGCAGGCGAAGACGGTGTAGGTGCTGGCCTCGCTGTGCAGGGGGCAGCCGCCGTTCCGGGCCTTGTCCGCCGCCGTCACCAGCCGCAGCCAGACGCCGGGGGCCGCCTCCGTGAACTGCTCCGGCAGGGTGGGGAAGCGCTCCTCCAGCAGGGGGCAGAGGGTCTCCATCAGCTCCTGGGCAGGCTGGCCGAAGGGCGTCTGCACCAGGAGGGAGCCCTGGCCGTTGGCGTTGTCCCACACCAGCGTCCGGGACGCGGGCTGAAGGCGCAGGGCCGTGGCGTAGCGCGCCGGGTCATTGGGAAGGTACTGATAGATCATTCCGTCACCTGCTTTCCCTGGTCATGATTCCCCTCGTCGTTGATAAGGTGATTGGACTGCACCTGATAGAGGCAGAGAGCCTGGGCGGCGTCGCCCCGGCCGGTATTGTAGTAGTACATGCCGCAGTCGTACGTGCTGTGATTCAGCGTTTCGGAAAGACTGGCGTGGAGGGGGGTGCCGGTCTTCATCAGGATGGCCGAGACCCCGGGGAATCCCAGGCTGAAGCTCACCTGCAGGTAGGTGCGCAGGCTGCTCCCCGTCAGCTTCTGGCGGATGGCGGCGGCCACGTCCGCGGGCAGGCCCATGGCGTCCAGCCGCCGGGCAAGCTCCTGCTCGAAGGGGGCGGCGAACACGGGATCGCTCTCCGCCATCTCGTCCAGGGCGGCGGTCAGGAAGTCCGCCAGGCCGCCCTCGCTGCGGAGGGCGCGGAATCTCTCCGCCAGCTCCGCGCCGTGGTGGTCAAAGTAGTTCTGCGCCTTCTGGCGGTAGAATCTCTCCACGCTCTCATCCCGGACGGCGAAGAGCTCCTGCCGGGATCTGCGCAGCTCCTCCCACGCGGCCAGCAGGGCGTTCGCCCGCTGCGCCTGCTCCCGGATGGCGTCCAGGAAGATGGCCACCAGCTCCGGGTCGGAGGAGAGGAGGATCCGGAGCTTCCGCTCGGCGGCGGGGAGAACGGCCTCCTCCTGGGAGGGCTCCTTCCCGCCGGAGAGGAGGGCGCGGACATCTCCCTCATGCTGTCCCAGCCAGGAGAGCTCCCGGGCGGAGAAGCTCTGCCACAGGGTCTCGCGGTAGGCGTCCTTCCACTTGTCCCGCCGGGCGGAGTCCAGGGCCACCTTCTCCCGGGCCTGGCGGACGATGCCGTCCAGGTAGACGTTCCAGGCGTTCATGGTGAGGTCGTTGAACGCCCGGCCGCTGAGCTGGCCCACGCCGTCCCGCGGGGTATCGTCCCGACGGGGGAAGAGCTCCAGCTGCTCCGCCGTGGGTAGCAGCCGCAGGAGGCTGGCCCGGGCGTAGTCATCCAGGATGGCGAAGGTACCCTCCCGGCTGAGGCCCAGCTTTGCCGGGGCGTCCCGGCCCTCCAGGGGTGCGGGAGGCGCGGCGCTGTCCTGCCGGGCCAGCTCATCCAGCAGGGCGGAGGTCATCACCTGGGCGATGGCCCGGGTGGGCTTCTCCTCGCAGGCGTAGCTGGCGGTGAGGATACTGCCGCCGAAGAACTTCTCGGTGAGCCCGCCGTTGGAGAGGGCCATCACCGCCGCCGCGATGCGGCAGCAGGGGCCCCAGTCCTCCAGGATGGCGTTATCGTCCCGGCGGGAGCTGAGGAGCAGCACGCCGTTGCAGTGGTCGGGCCGCCGGAAGTACGTACAGAGGCGGTTGCGGATGCCGCCCGCCACCCGCCGCCGGGCAAGGCCCAGGCCCTCGTTCAGGAGGAGGATCAGCAGGCTGCGGCTGTCCAGCTCCCCCACGTCCAGGGCCCGGCGGGTCTCCGCCAGCAGGGCATGGGCCGCGTCGAACTCCTCCGCTGCGGTGAAGGCGCTGGTGTCCATCAGGTAGTAGATCAGGAGCTGGCCGTGATCCGCGAAGTGGTTCTGGATGCCGAAGAGCCCGCCGACGGTCTCGCCCAGCTCCGCTTCGGTCAGGGGGGCGGCCCGGGTCTCCTCTCCCTCCCGCCGGAGCAGGCGGAAGCAGGGCCCCGTCTCGCCCCGGGTGACGCTGAGGAAGCACAGCTCCTCCCGGTACTGGGGCCAGAGCCGGAAAAGGTCGGCAGCCACGGCGGGGAAGGAGCGCAGGGCCTCCTCCCCCAGGAAGACCGTCAGCATGGGGAAGTTGGGCTCCCGGCCCGGCGCCTCCCCGGCGCCCCGGCGATCCTGCCGGCGCAGCCGCTCCTCAAAATGCCGGATCAGGCCGGACATGGTAAGCAAATCAGCCATGGAATCCCCTCTTTCTCTGTCGCGGGGAGGGGGCCGGAGGCCCCACCTCCCGCTGTGGTTTTGGTCGGTGGGTGAGAACGCGGCGTTCAGCCCACGGCGTTCTCCAGGCAGAAGATCTGGAAGCGCTGCATGAACTCACCCAGGAAGGCCATGATCTCGTCCCGCTGAGGGAGCTTGGCGGCCAGCTGGCTCCAGGCATTCACCTGGTCGTCCCGCAGGGCCTCCCGGAGCTTGCCGCAGTTCTCCCGGATCTCGGGAGCATCGGCGTTGAGAAGGTCGTTGGCCTTCTGGGTCACGGCCGCCTGAACCTCCTCCGGCAGGGCTTGATAGCTGAGGTAGCCCTGATAGACAGGGATAGTGCCGAAGGGGAAAGTGTCGTCCCGCTTGGAGAGAACCGTTTCTTTGGTCATGCCGTACTGGCTCTCCCGGTAGAGAAGGACGCGGCCCTCCAGGCTGAGGACGCCGGTAAAGAGGGCATCGCAGTAGGCGTTCATAGCCTGGGTATCCTTTTCAGCCCGGGCCACGGCATCCTGCCAGGCCTGGATGGCATCCTGCAGGGCCTTGGCGGCGCTGTCGGCGTCGGCCCGGAGCTTTTCCAGCTTTGCCAGGCTTTCTTTCGCCTCCAGCCACAGCACCGGGGAGGACACGAAGTAATCCTTCTGGATGCGCCGCTTATCCTCCGGCGTCTGCACATGACCGTCATTCCTCATGGCATAGCGGGTAGGCTCCACGGGGATCTCCCCCGCCTGGGTGAGCTCCGCCAGAAGCGCCCGGGCAGCGGCGGCATCCTCGGGAGTCCTCACCGTCTCGGCCAGGGTATGGCAGCGCTGGATGAGAGCCTTCCGCTCCTCCAGGGCCTCCTTCTTCGGCTTGAAAAGCCGATTCTCATTGTCGATGAGATCAAATGCGGCCACACGCTCAAAGAGATCCTGTGCGGGTTGGATGATCCCCTGCATCGTCAGGGGGGCGGTCTTGAGATTCAGCAAATGTTGGGGCGTCAGAGAGGGAAGCTTGCGCCAATCATCAAATCTCATGCCCTCCACGGGCTTGCCCTCGTAATAATGGCAGCCGTCAGCGGGAGCGCTGAAGTAAGCCTGCTCATAGGCCTGGCAGTTGTTGTAGGCACTGAGGGGCAGGGCGCAGGCGCTGGACATGACATAGATGCGGTCAGTGAGGGCGCTGGCCTTAGGCGTCCAATCCGGGTCATTTGCGTTCAGCATCTGGGCTGCGGTCACGATGGGTTGGGAAGCAGTAGGGATGGAGAGGAAGAACAACCGAGAAGTATCGCTCTCCTGCCAGTTGCTGTTGAAGTAAAAGAGCGGGCGGGCCTTCCTGGTCAGCGGCTGTACCCAATCGTTGTAAATAAAATTGGCCAGCTGAGCCGCGTTCGTAGTATTGTACTTATCCTCCAGGAAGGCAGTAATGCCGCGATCCGCAAAGCCAGCGAAGGCATTCTCCACGAAGAAGTCCGTCACCAGGCGGGTGATCTTGTTCTCATTCTCCGTGATCCAGTCCTCCTCATGCTCCAGCAGCAGTCCCATGAAGGCATCCAGCATGTTGGGGATATTAAGCCGGGCCACCTCGGCATCCAGAGGTTTTTTCAGCTCAGCGATGGTCATCATGGGGGTGGCGAAACTGTTCGTTCCGTTGAGAACGCCCGGAGCATCCAGGGCGGTGCGGTTCTTTTCAAAGGTCTCGATAAGGTTGCCCATCACACGGCTGAGCTTGGCATAGTAGCCGCCGTTAATGTCCTCCACCTGCTTGCGAAGAGCCATAAGGACATCGTCCATCTGCTGGTAGACATTCATGGCCAGCTTGTGCTGCTCATAGCACATCAGGTACCACTCGTAGGTCTGGAAAAGCTTCGGAGCCTTGAGCCCGGCAAACATTCCATTGCAGTGCGCGTCAAAGTCCGCTTTGGCGTTGTTATAATCCGTCTCGCGAAGATCCGTCTGGGCAGCCTCCTGGTTCCAGCGGGACTCATTCTCCCGACGGAGACCATCAATAAGGTTCAGGAGATTATGATCCTGAGCGGCAGCGAGCATCCGCTGGGCGAAGATGGGGCCGCGGCGGATATCCCGCAGCACCAAGGCCAGCTGGGCCTGCAGGCGGCCCAGGAGGGAATCCTTGTTCTCCGCCGTCATCATGCTCCGGGCATTGGACACCAGCCGGTTGAGCTTGGCGGCAGTCTGGTCGGTGTAGTTGAGCACCATCTTTTTGTTGTCGTAATCCCTGACATACGTCCAGCCGTCGATATAGGGGGCGTAATCGTCCCCGGCGTTCTCACGGATCTCCCGGAGCAGGGATTCATAGATGCCGCTGGCACTCTGGGCGTCCCGGGCCAGCGCCCGAACAGCCAGATCCTCCACGTCTCCCTGGGTGGGGATGTTTTTCTGAATGCTGCCGAAGTGCTCAAAGAGGTGGGAGGCCAGGTAGGTGTTGATCTCCCGCAGGGGGATACTGGCACAGGCGGCGCCGATGACGCAGTAGGACAGGTTGAAGCCGCCATTCTTCATCTTATCTTTGGCTTGCACCTTCGCAGTAAAGTTGGCCAGCTGCTGGGACAAATCGAACCCCTGAGAATCCGTCAGAAAGTCCATGAGGTACTCCGCCGTCACATTCATGGCGTAGTCATAGGCATGGGGGATCACATTGGCGTTGGAATCGGTAGCACAGATGAGGTGCGCCATATCCACCGGGCCTTCCGCCCATTCGATGCGCTTGTGATTCTGATACTCCTGCACAAAGGCACCGCCGTTATACTGCAGATTCATGCAGTAGTCCAGTTCCTGCATGGCAGCGTAACCGTTCTGGGGGACATAGGCCCGGGTCGCCGTATCACTGACAGGAATCTTCTCCAAATTCACATCCGGAAGGAAAAAATATCCAAAAATTGTGACCGTGCCGACATCTTTGGCAACGTCACGAACCATATAGCAGACGTCCAGGAAACAGCCCGCGCCAGTGCCGCCGCTGAGGCCGGTGAAGATGTGGATGTTTACCTGGGGATCCTGCAGGCCGCACTTGGCGGCATTGATCTCATTCTTCAGCCGGGCCATGAACTCCTGAGACTTATCCATCATCATGAAGCGGCCCACCTGGCGGATGCCGCCGGCCCCCGCCTTGCTGAGATTGGGAATGGGAATTCTTTCCCAACAAAGCCAGTCCAGTTCGTGGCGGGTCTTCAATCCTGCCCCACCCAGCAGCGCCTTCTTCACGTCCCGATGGGCAATGGAGAAGAACTCGGAGCTGTCCAGCATCATCACGTCCATGTCTGCCAAGTTATTCTGCGTGTTGACATTGTTGGCCGCCTGGTTGGCTCCCGGCGCGTTGCCGTTCATCTCTGCGGTGTCCACGCCCAGGAAGCGGATGTGGGCATACTCGGGAACCACCGCCTCGGGATCGTCCGGCTTCAGGCGGCTGTGAACCTGGGTCTTGATGGTGCGCAGGGCGTCGATGCCGGTGCCGCCGAGGCCGATGAGCACCGTCGCGGTGTTCTTCACCTGATCGGCCTGCTGAACCCGGGAGATGATGCCGCCGCCGCTGCCGATAGAGAGCTTGGAATAAACTGCCATTTTCTTACCTCCGTCTCAAAATATATGATCTATATGGTAAAATCCGTAAGGTATCGCTGCGGGTCTTCCGCCACCCTCCGGCTCAGCGCCGGACGGGAGGCCGCTTGGGGGGCTTGGGCGTTTTAGGAGGCTTGGGGGGCTTCGGAGCCTTGGAGCTGCGTCCGCCGAGAGAAGCCCTCTCCCGGCTGTCGAAGTGGATTCGGAGGCTCCGGGGATCCTCTGCGGAGATGCGGATCGTTACATCCATACCACTGGCCACCGGAACCCGCTTGACCTCCCGGCCATTCCAGAATACGGGACGGTCGGGCACAAACTCCACCCGGCGCTCCTTTGTGGCCTGGAAGTAGGACTTAGTGGCATTGAGCCCCACAGGCTCCACACCGAAGGCGCTGAGCTTGCAGCGGCCCCGTCTGGGATCCCGGGATTCCCGCCGGTACTGACCGTTGACGCAGGATTCCACCGTGATAGTGCCCCAGAAGGGGATGGTGCCAAGAATATACGCCACGATGCCCAGGATGGCCACCGCAACAAGCGCTGCCGTGCCCAGGCCGATGAGGGTCATGGTGCCCACGTTGCGGCTGGTGACGATGAGCTGGATGCGGCAAGAGAGGCCGCCGGAGTCCGTGGCCTGGATGTCAAAGGAGCCCTTGGAGAGGCTGAAATGGCCCATCCGCAGGGTGTCGCCGTCCAGGGTGTAGTCCGTGCCCTCCAGGAAGGCGGTGGAAAGGATGCGGTAGTCCAGCTTCGCGTCCTGGGCGTCCGTGGCCAGGGTGTTGAGATCCAGCTCCAGGGAGCCGCCCTTGCCGGGCCAGAGGTAGACCGTCTTCTTCACCACGTCCTCCACCGGGGTGGGCGGGGTGTTGTTCTTCTCCTCCTCCGTCAGGGCCGCGGAGGACACCCGCAGGGGCCCCAGCCGGGCGGACTGCTTCTCCAGATAGTTGCCGGAGACGCTGACCTGGAAGTAGTAGCTGCCGTCGCTGAGGTTCTTCCACGCCTCGAAGCCCTGGGCCCCCAGGGTCATGGGCACGGTCTCCAGCTCCGCGCCGTAGGCGTCCAGCACCCGGAGGACGGCGGTATAGCCGCTGTACTGGTTGATATCCGCGGCGGCCGTTCCGCCGTCGGAGAGGGTGGCCGTCACCGCCACGGGATCCGCCGGGTTGATGACGCTGTCCTCATTCTCCAGGACGGCCTCCACCGTCAGGTTGGGGTTATAGACCATGTTGACCTTGATCTGGTCGCCGGGCACGCCCCGGACGGCGATGCGCCAGGTGCCGGGGACTACGTCGGGGATCTTCACCATGGTGAAGGAGTTGGAGCTCAGCACGTCGGCGGGATACTCCGTGCCGTCCGGGCGGAAGAGCTGGATCTGGGCCTTGCCGTAGATGATGATGTTGACCTCCTCCACGCCCAGGCCGGGGATGTCGAAGCTCTTCTCCACCAGGCCGGAGGCCGGGAAGACCGCGTCGATGAGCTCAATGACGGAGGTGCCGTAGATGAGGCTGTAGAAGGTGTTGAAGACATCCCGGAGATCCTCGGCCTTGCCGACCTCCAGGAAGACGCCGCCGGTGGCCTTGGAGATCTGGGCCATCTCGGAAGTGTCCGCCGCGCGGTTGGCGTTGAGGCAGACGCTGTAAATGGCGATGCTGCTCTCCCGGGCCTTCTGGATGGCCTCCGCCTTGAGATCCAGGGAGGCCTGCTTCTCCTCCGGGGTGGCCATGTCGGTGTTGCCGTCGCTGAGCAGCAGGATCACCGAGGGATTCTCCGCCCGGCCCTTGGCGTTCAGCTCATCCACCGCCAGGCTGAGGCCCTGGCCGATGTTCGTCCAGCCGCCGGTAGGGGGCACGGACTCCAGCTGATCAATGACGGCGTTCTTCCCGGTCTGATCCGTGACCTCGGCAGGGGACTGCCGGGCATCGATGCCGGTGGAGAACACCAGCCCGCCCAGCACGTTGCCCCGCTCCGCCAGCAGGTTCGCAAAGAGGCGGATGGCCTCGTAGCGGTAGCCGGAGGGATCGGTCTTCTGCATGGAGCCGCTGGCATCCAGCACGATCTCCACGTTGAAGCGGTTGCTGCCGGAGCTCTCCGCCGCCAGGGCGGCGGGACTCAGCAGCGCCGCGCACAGCAGTGCCGCCAGCAGCAGGCAGAGTTTCTTGCGATAGTTACCCCTCATACTTGATTCTCCCTTACTATACCGTATTCCGGCCTTCCGCCGGGGGATGCATTCAAAGGCTCTTGCTCTCTTCGGATCCCCGGCCGCACCGCAAGACCCGGTAGACCCGCTCGCTGTAACCGTCCGCCCGCCGTAAAAGCTGGTGGGAGCCCTCGTTGGTCTCAAAGAGCAGGAAAAGGGATAGAAACGTGTTCCAGCTCATCGGGCGCTTGCCCTGCTCCACGGCGCAGTAGGTCTGCCGGGAGATCCCCGTCCGGCTGGCCACGTCCGCCTGGGACAAGCCGATGGCGGCCCGAAGGACAGGGAGGAAGGGGATGATCTCCCGGATCAGCTGCTCCTTCTCCGCCGTCAGTTCCTCATGCTGCATTCTCTGCCTCCTTTCTGAGAATGTGTCTGAAAATACGGGGCCCTGGGCCCCTTCCTTTCCGGGACGCGGAGCTTCCGGCGGCCGGGGACGAGCCGTTCCCCCGCCGTTCCGGCCCTCCGCCGGAGTGGACGAAGGCCCAGCCGCCGTCCCCTGAGGTCTCTCCCGTCTCAGAGGGCCGTGCGCATGGGCCCCGTCTTGCTTACTCTGATTCAATGATACTTTTTGTACTTAAATGTGTCAAGCAGAGATTGGAAGTTTTGGGGCGATTTAGTTGAAGCGACAAGAAACGCCACGTATTTTAGGGGATTCTGTCGAAGGTCGTCCCCACATCCCAGCCGTGCGTATCCTGAAAGCCGGTGGGGACGGCGCGCCCGGCGCGCTTTCCCCGGCCCCGGAGGCGCCGCCTCGCCCCCGGCCCTCCCGCGGCCGCCGCTCCCCCTTCCCTCATCGCCCCGGCTCCGGCGGTGCGGTATCTGCAAAAGAGATACATTCCCCTGCAAAACGCGCCTATCGGAAGCGGGGCCGGGTGCGCTACAATAGTGCCATCAAGCAAACGATTACCTAAGGGGGATGGCCATAATGACCGCACTTGCCATACCGAGGCGGGCGGAGACCGACCAGCGGCTCTGCTACCTCTTTCTGATTTTCCTTCTGGGCTGCTGCGTGGGCTGGGTCTACGAGGAGCTCTTCTACTGGGCCACGGAGGGCCTGCTGCGGAACCGGGGCGTGCTCTACGGGCCGTGGCTGCCCATCTACGGGGCGGGGCCCTGGCCATCTACACCATGAAGCCCTTCAAGCGGAACCCGGCGCTGCTCTTCCTGCTCTGCGCCGCCTCCAGCGGCGTGGTGGAGTACCTGGTGGGCTGGGCGGGGCTGCACCTGCTGGGCCTGCGGCTCTGGGACTACCGGGGCCTCCTCTGGGACCTGGAGGGTCTGGTGTGCCTGCGGAGTGTGCTGAGCTTCGGGGCCCTGGGGCTTCTCTTCCACTACCTGCTGGAGCCCATGGGGCGGCGGCTCTACCGCCGCTTCCAGCCCCGGGCCAGCCAGGCCCTGGCGGTGCACCTGGCCGGCCTCTTCTGCCTGGACTGCCTGCTGAGTCTGCTCTTCCGCACCCCCATCACCTACTAAAAGGAGGCTCCCCGTGAACAGCACCAAGCTTCTGACCTGCGCCGGAGGGCTCATGGCCCTCTCCGGCATCCTGATGGCCGTTACCCTGGGCCTGCTCCCAGGGATCGCGCTGTGGGCGGCGTCCGGCTACCTCTTCGCGGCGGCCCTGTTTTCCCGGACGGAGAAAGGAGAAACGAAATGAAAAGCCTTTATAAATCCAACCGCAGCAAGATGGTCGCCGGCGTCTGCGGCGGCATCGGCGAATACTTCGGCATCGACCCCACCATCGTGCGGCTTCTGTGGGTGCTCTGCTGCGCCATCGGCGGCAGCGGCTTCCTGGCCTACGGCATCGCCGCCATCATCATGCCGGACGCCCCCGTGGAGGGAGACTGAGGCCCCGAAAGACGAAGAAAGCGCTGCCCCAAAAGGGGCAGCGCTCTCTCTTTGCTTTTTGCGGAAGGGCCGGGGTCACGGCAGGTAGTTCAGCGGGTTTTTCGCCACGCCGTTGACCCGGATCTCAAAGTGACAGTGGTTGCCGGTGGAGTTGCCGGTGGAGCCCATCTTCGCGATCTGCTGGCCCTTGTAAACGTGCTGGCCCACGGAGACCGTCAGGCTGGAGTTGTGGCCGTAGTAGGTCACGACGCCGTTGCCGTGGCTGATCTGCACCAGGTAGCCGTAGCCCCGCATCCACCCGGCGTAGATGACGGTGCCGCCGTCCGCCGCGTAGATGGGGGTGCCCCGGCGGTTGGCGATGTCGATGCCCTTGTGGTTGGTGGAGCCGATGCCGCCCGGGGACTTCCGCCCGCCGAAGCGGGAGGTGATGGAGCCGGAGGTGGGCCAGCGGAAGGAGCCGGTGGGCAGCCAGGTGGGCCGCTCCTTGGTGCCCCGGAGCCGCTGCTCCGTCACGGGCTCCTGCAGCTCCGTGTAGGAGAGGACGGTGCGCTCCGTCTCCTCGCCGTTGATATAGGTGACGTTGGCCACCACGTCGGCCTTGCCGTAGACGCCCTTGGAGGTGACCTTGTAGTCGCCCTGGTAGAGGTCGGCGCTGTCGGTATAGGCCACGTCGTAGGGGATATCCGCCAGGTAGCGCTCCTGCTCCGTCACGGTGAGGGTCAGGTAGGGCACGGCGGCGGAAAGGGTCAGCACCTCGCCGATGGAGAGGCGGTTGGGGTCATAGCCGGGGTTCATGGCAAGGAGCTCCTTGGAGGTCATGTCATGGGCCTCCGCGATCTCAGACCAGGTGTCGCCCTTCTTGACGGTGTAGGTGACCTCCTCGTCCTTGGTGCTGTAGAGGAGCTCGGCCAGATACCCCAGGTTCATGATCTTCTCCGTGGGGTAGTAGCCGGCCTTGACCTCGACCTCCTCCCGGAAATCGCAGGAGATGGTGTTCTCGCTGCTGACGCCGTACTTGAGCTGCTGCTGCAGCTCCTCCAGCGCGCCCTCGTAGGGGGTGGCGCCGATGAGCTCGCCGTCCACATAGAGGCCGTAGCCGTAGGT
>CAKTSC010000002.1 GCA_934597465.1 uncultured Dysosmobacter sp. | reverse complement strand
GCCGTCAAGGCTTACAAGGCCAAGCAGAACGCCATCTGATCCTTCCCCCATCTGTACCTCAAAAGGCCCGCGCCACCGGCGCGGGCCTTTTCGCGCCCATTTCCCCAAAACCATCCCCCATATCACCCGCGCCCCCGTCCCCCGCCCCCCGCAGGGCAAGGCTCCCTTGTGCAAAGGGGGAGCGAGTCGAGCGCTGCCGGGGGCAGAGGCAGCGAGGTGAGCGAGTGGCAGCGGTCAAAATTCTGCGAGCGTTCAGCGAGCAAAGAATTTTGGGCACCGCAGCAGGAGCTGTCGCCAAAAGGGAGACTGAGGGATCGCCGGCACGCACCCGATGCCCGCACCATTCCCCCTCCGTAGGGCGGGGTGACCGCATCCCACCGCCCGCAGACCCTCCGTAGAGGGCGGCGTCCTCGACGCCCCGCTGGGACAAGGTTCGTTTTGCACCTGTTCCCATTGCTTCCGCCCTGCCTTCCACAACCACCCGCCAGCACCAACCAAGCGCGTGGCACGGGAAGAGGAGCTGCGATGGAATGAGCGGGAAGGCGCCGAAGGAACCTTCGAGGGATATGCGATCCGCAGTGACGAGGCGAGGGATGCGGAGCATGCGACGCCATCCCTCCCAGAACTGTTCTTTTGGGCAGCGCGAGGGGGAATCCTTTCCATTCGGAAAGGATCCCTCCTCGTAGGCTGCCGAGTTTTCTCTGCACTATCTGCCCCGCCCGACGGGCGGGCCTTTCCGGCCCCACCCGGGGCCCGCAGCTGCCGAGCGCCCCGGCCTTCATCCCGCCCAACGGGTGTTAAGGCCGCCCCCGCTCACCCTTCCTCCAGATGCTGCCGCGCGGCGGCCGAAAGCGCCCCGCCGGGGACAGCCAGCAGGCACCACATCAGGGAGTAGGGCAGGCAGACCTGCCCCAGCAGGTTCCCGGGCAGGCGGGAGTAGTCCCACACGGCCCAGCGCAGCCAAAGGTTCAGCACGCAGCCGGAGAGGAACTCCACCCCGGTGATGAGTCCCGCCCCCAGCAGCGCCCGCTGCCAGAGGGGCTTTTCCGGCTGGATCCGGCCGATGCCCAGGAAGCAGAGGCCGCCGACGGCCACCATACTGGGGTGGCTCCAGCCCCGCCAGGCCAGCTCGATGCAGTAGTAGCCCAAGCCGCCGGTGAGAAGGAGGATCAGCTCGTGCCCTGCTTTTCGGAAATTTTGCTCCATTTTTTCCGATTCCTCCCCGATTTTTCACGTTTTCCCCGGGATTTTCCCCCGGTTTTACCGGCACTTAGGATGCCCGGAAAACGGGGAAAAATCCCGGTCATTTTTGAAAAAATCGGGGAAAGATCTCCAATCTGGGGGCAATTTTCCGCAATTTCGGGAGCACAAAAATTACCCCGAAAAGCCCGCTGAAAGCGGTGAAGCCCCAGGGAAAGGGCCAGGCGGAGGACAGCAATTTCCATACGAAATGCCCGGAAAGGAAAGATAAGGAAATCCAGAAAAGGGAAGCCGGAGCATAACCCTCTATCTTTCGCGGGTACGGGAGTTCCAGCAAGAGACGGGAGGTATGAAGAAGGAAAGATGAAGAGCGAAAGACAGGGGATGAAAGAGAGGGCGGGAGACGGAAGACGTGGAATGGGGAAGTGGGAGGTCACGTAGGGCCGCCCCTACACAGTGACCGGAAGTTCCTGCGGAGGCCGATGGGGATATTGGGCTCTATGGGATATGGCGTGGAAAACGAGGGAGTAGGGCGGCTGTTTGCGGATCGGGGAAGGGGGATCAGGCGGTTTTTGGGGCGGGGGCGGGGAGGAGGCATTCCAGGGCGGTCATGGCCAGGGCGGTCAGGAGGAGGAAGCGGAAGCCGGTCTGGTAGCCGATGGCGGGGGCGGTGTTTTCCAGGGGCAGGCCGAAGAGCACCGGGAACACGGCGGCGCCCAGGAAGGTGCCCATGTTCACGAAGCCCGTGGCCGCACCGGAGAGCTCCGGCGGGCAGAGCTTCCGGGCCACGCCGAAGTGGATGGAGTAGAAGGTACTGGCCCCCAGGAGCACCACGGCGGACGCGGCGGCGGGCAGGGGGGCACTGGGCCAGAGGGCCGGGACGGCCAGGGTCAGGCAGAGCAGCAGGCAGAAGCCCAGACCCACCCGCCGGGGCGGGAAGCGGCCTGCCAGCTGGCCTGCCAGAAGGGTGGAGGCGGCGGCCGCCAGAGGGAGCAGGCCGGTGATCGTCCCGGCCCGCAGGGGGGCCAGGCCGTAGACCTCCGTCAGGTAGGAAAGGCCCCAGGTGGTGCCGGAGACGAAGATCCCCTGGGCAATGAGGTTCACCGTCAGGGGGAGATAGATCCCGGGGGTGAGCAGCACCTGCCCAAGGCCGCGAAGCACCGAGGGGACGGAGAAGGCGGAGGATCCGGGAAGGGACGTGCCGCTGAGCCGGGGGGCTCCGCCGTCATGGGAGCGCTCGGGGGAGCGTTCCGGCGGCAGGGAAGCGGCCGCATGGGGCGCTGCTGCCTGCATGGCGGAGGGCGCTGCGGAGGATACTGCCGGTGCGGCAGAGGGCGCTGTGCAGGAGGGCGCTTCGGGGGACGGATTGGAGGGGGAGGGGATGGCCGCAGGGGCGGCGGGGGAAGGCTTGGCGGGTGGCGCGGAGGGGCGGAGGGTGAGGGCGGTGGCCAGGGCCAGGAGGGCGGTGGCGGCGCTGAGGGTCAGGAAGGCGCCCCGCCAGCTCAGGAGGGCCGCCAGGGCCAGAAAAGGGGCCTGAGCCACCGTGCCGCCCAGGTTCCCCAGGCAGGTGGAGAGCCCCGTGGCGGCGGAGAAGGCGGAGTCGGAGAAGTGACTTCCCTGGAACTTCAGCAGGGCCAGAAAGAGGACGCCCGCCCCCAGGCCCATCAGCAGCCGGGAGAGGAAGAGCAGGGGGTAGCCGGGGCTCAGGGCATGGAGGAGCCCGGCGGCCGCCAGCACGGCCAGGCCGCCCCGGGCCACCCGGCCGGGGCCCCAGAGATCCAACAGGATCCCGGCGGGGAGCTGCATGGCGGCGTAGGCATAGAAGAAGGCGGCGCTGAGCTGGGAGTACTGCAGGGAACTGAGGCCCAGCTCCGCCTCCAGGAAGCTCTTCACGGCGGCGGGGGAGCCCCGGTAGATCTGCACCAGGAAGTAGGCGGCCACCAGCAGGGCGTAGCCCAGGCGGACGCGGCGGCGGGAGAGAGTGGTCATGGGGGGAGCGCTCCTTTCCGGTAGAATGGCGGATGCCCGGGGCAGCGGCCCCGGGCATCCTTCCATTAAGGGAGAGAAAATTGGGATCAGATCCGGGCCGCATAGGCGGCGGCCGGATTCTGGACGCAAAGTTTGCCGCCGTGGATCTCCACGCAGCAGCCGCTGACGTAACCGGCCTTCTCGGAGGCCATGAAGGCCACCACGGAGGCGATCTCGGCAGGGTCGCCGAAGCGGTGCAGGGCGATGTCGCTCTTCATCTTCTCCGCCCGGGCGGGATCCGCGATGAGGGGCTGGATGAGATGGGTGTTGATGACGCCGGGGATGTAGCCCAGCACCCGGATGTTGTAGGGCGCCAGCTCCGCAGCGCTGACCTGGGTGAAGCTCCGGACGCCCAGCTTGGCCGCAGCGTACACGGACTGCCCCACGGAGGGGATCACGGCCGCGAAGGAAGAGGCGTTGATGATGACGCCGCCGCCCCGCCTGCGCATGGGCTCGATGGCCCGGTGAGTGCAGAGGAAGACGCTCTTGAGGTTCACGGCCATGCCGGCATCCCAGTCGGCCTCGGTCATCTCCTCCAGGGGCTTGGGCTTGAGGACGCCGGCGTTGTTCACCAGGATATCCACGCCGCCGAAGGCTTCCTCCACCTGGCGGAAGAGGGAGTCGATCTCATCGGCCTTGGTGACGTCGCAGCGGACGGCGATGCAGTCGCCCAGCATGGAGAACTTGGCCCGGGCCCAGTCCAGAGCGGTCTGGTCGGTGCCCACCATGCAGACCCGGCAGCCCTCGGTGAGGAGGGCGCGGGTGATCTCCAGGCCGATGCCCTTGGCGCCGCCGGTGACGATGGCGGCCTTGCCTCTGAGTTTCAGATCCATGTGATCTTGCTCCTTCCCGGCGCTCAGCGCACCAGCAGGTGATCCTCGAAGCGGGTGTGGGTCAGGACTTCGTGGCCGGTCTCGGTGATGAGGGTCATGTTCTCGCAGCAGCCGCCGCCGACGCCTTCCACGAAGATGCCGGGCTCCAGGGCGATGACCTGGCTGGGAGAGAGCTCGTTGACCTCACGCTCCACGCCCTGGACAGCCAGGTCGCCGATGGTGGGGGCAATGTGCAGGTCGGTGCCGATGCCGTGGCCCAGGATGCCGAAGTAGACCTTGTCGCCGAAGCCGTGCTTGTCGGCGGCGGCGTAGGCGGCCTCCAGGGGAGCGCTCAGGGGAGCGCCGGGGTTCAGGGCGTCGATGCCGTACCAGAGCATGTCATAGATGGCGGTGTAGAGCTTCTTCTGCTCGGGGGTGGGGTCGCCGCAGAAGGCGCAGCGGGCGATGTCGCCGTTGTAGCCGTTGATGATGCAGCAGCCGGCGTCCATCCAGACCATGTCGCCCCGGCGCAGGCGCTTCTCGCCGGGATGGCGGTAGCCCTGCCAGCTGTGCTCGCCGAAGAGCACCAGGGGGAAGTAGGGGATGTCATCGGGATAGAGCTCCATGTACTTGTCCATGCAGATGCGGGAGAGCTCCATCTCGCTGATGCCCTCCTGGATGTTGTCCAGCATGGCGGTCATGCCCACGTCCACGGCGTTGGCGCAGATGCGCAGGCACTGGATCTCCTCGGGGGACTTGAGGAGCTGGGCCTCCTCCACCACGCAGCCGCCCTCGACGAAGTCGATGTCGGGGAAGCCCAGGCGGAGCTTGCGGGTGATGTCAAAGGCCATCATGTCGATGCCCACCTTGCCGGAGGTGACGCCCAGTTCCTTGAGCTTCTTCTCCACCTGGGGGTAGCCCTCGCTCATGACGAAGGGGAAGGGCTCCACATCGGTGAGCCAGGGCATGGTCTCCTTGACGCGCTTGTAGTCGCCGGAGGCCACCAGCAGGGAAACATGGCCCTCGTCGGTGACGATGGCGATGTGGCGGTTTCCGTGGAACATCCAGGTCTGGACGCTGTGGAAGCTGGTGGCGTAGCGGATGGTATCCAGCTTGGCCAGCATCACGGCGCGGATGCCCTTCTGCTTCATCACGGCGACCATGCGCTCAACGCGCCACTTGCGGAGCTTCGCCCAGTCAGTCTGCTGTTCCCAGTCAGTCATCATATGCATCATAAGTCAGATCTCCTTTCAATCGATTCCGGTCTTACTTGCCGACGTTGGTCAGCAGGTGATCTTCAAAGCGGGTGCGGGTCATGGGCACGGGGCCGTGCTCCGTGATGAGGATCATGTTCTCCAGCGCGCCGCCGCCAACACCGGTGTAGAAGATGCCGGGCTCCAGGGAGATGACCATGTTCTCGCTGAGGGTGTCCACCTCGCGCTTGACGGCAGTCTTCAGGGAGCTGTCGCCCAGGGTGGGGGCAATGTGCAGGTCAGTGCCCACACCATGGCCCAGGATGCCGAAGTAGACCCAATCCTGCATGCCGTGCTTCTCGGCGGCACGGGCGGCGGCGGCCACGGGGGCGTCGATGCTGGCGCCGGGCTTCAGCTCCTCGGTGGCATACCAGAGCATGTCATAGATGCCGCTGTAGATCTTGCGCTGGAGGTCGGTGGGCTTGCCCACCACGGCGGTACGGGCGATGTCGCCGGTGTAGCCGCAGAAGAAGGGCACGCCGCAGTCCATCCAGACCATGTCGCCGTTCTGCATGCGCTTCATGGTGGGGTACTTATAGGTGTTCCAGCTGTGGGCGCCGGACTCGCAGAGGGGGTAATAAGCCACGTCCTCGCTGCCCATGAGCATCATCTTCTGGGTGGCGGCGGCGGAGCACTCGATCTCCGTGACGCCCTCGCCCAGGTGATCCAGCATGGTGGTCATGCCGATGTCGGCCAGCTGGGCCGCGCATTCCAGGAGGCGGATCTCGTCGGGGTTCTTCACCAGCTGCGCGCCTTCCACGACGCAGTAGCCGTCCACCAGCTCCAGGTCGGGCATGCCCTTCTGGATCTTGTCGATCATGGCGAACTTCATCATGTCGATGCCGACCTTGCCCTTGGTGATGCCCAGCTCCCGGAGCTTGGCGGCCACCAGGTCATAGCCCTCCTCCATGACGAAGGGGAAGGGGGTGACGTCGGTGAGCCAGGGCATGGTCTCCTTGACGCGGGCGTACTCGCCGCTGCCGACAAAGAAGGAGATATGGCCTTCATCGGTGATGAGGGCGATGTAGCGGTTGCCGTGGAACTGCCAGGTGTAAACCCCGCGGAAGCTGGTGGCATAGCGGATGGTGTCGATCTTGGAGAGCATGACGGCCTTCATGCCGCGCTTTTTCATCTGCTCCACGATGCGGCCGACACGGTACTCCCGCAGGCGTTCCCAGTCGATCCTCTGTTCCCAGTCAACGTTCATTAACATGGTTTTCAATCCTCTCTTTGCATTGATTTGTATTCGTTCCGGTCGTCGTGCTCCGGCCGAAAGGATAACGGATTTTTGTGGGGGTATCTCAGATACCCAGGTAGGCCTTGCGGACTTCCTCGCTGGAGAGGAGGTCGGAAGACTTGCCGCTGACGGCCACGCGGCCGTTGTCCAGGACGTAGGCCCGGTTGGCGGTCTTCAGGGACTGCTTGACGTTCTGCTCCACCAGGAGGACGGTGACGCCCTCGTCGTCCCGCATCTGCTTGATGAGGCGCATGATGTCCAGCACCACGATGGGGGCGAGGCCCAGGGAGGGCTCGTCCAGCATCAGCAGCTTGGGCTTGCTCATCATGCTGCGGCCGATGGCCAGCATCTGGGCTTCGCCGCCGGAGAGGGAGCCCGCGATCTGGTTTTCCCGCTCCTTCAGGCGGGGGAGGAAGGTGAAGACCTTCTCCAGGGTCTGCATCTTATCGCCCCGGGCGCGCTTGCAGAAGGCGCCCAGCTCCAGGTTTTCCCGGACGGTGAGGCGGGAGAAGAGCTGGCGGCCCTCCGGGCACTGGATGAGGCCCAGATCCACGATCTCTTCGGGATTCTTGCGGGTGATGTCCACGCCCTCGAAGGTGATGGTACCGGCGGAGGGGTTCATCAGGTGGGAGATGCAGGAGAGGGTGGTGCTCTTGCCGCTGGAGTTGGCGCCGATGACGGCCACGATCTCCCCGGCGTCCACCTCCACGTCGATGCCGTGGAGCACCTCGATCTCGCCGTAGGCTGCCTTCAGCCCTTCGATCTTAAGCATTGCCATTGGCTGCGCCTCCTTCCTCTTCCTCGTCCACTTCCTTGCCGAAGTAAGCCTCCTGCACCTGCTCGTTGTGGGCGATCTCCTCGGGGGTGCCCTCGGCGATCTTCTTGCCGAAGCTGATGACCACGATGTGGTGCGAGAGGGACATGATGGCGTCCATGATGTGCTCGATGAGCAGGATGGTGACGCCGCTGCGGTTGATATCGCGGATGACCTCCACCATGTCCTTGACCTCCGGCGGGGTGAGGCCGGCCATGACCTCGTCCAGCAGCAGGAGCCGGGGCTGGGTGGCCAGGGCCTTGGCGATCTCCAGGCGCTTTCGCTGGCCCAGGTTCAGGTGCTTGGCCATGACGTTGGCGCGGCTCTCCAGGCCAACCTTCCGCAGGGCCTCCATGGCCAGCTTCTCGGCCTCGGCATAGTGGTCGGTCTTGCAGAAGGCGCCCACCATGACGTTCTGGAGGGTGGTCATGTTGCCGAAGGGCTTGACGATCTGGAAGGCCCGGGCGATGCCCTTGTCAGCCATCTTGTAGGGGGGCAGGCCCTTGACGGACTCGCCGCAGAAGACCACGTCGCCGTCGGTGATGTCCAGCAGGCCGCAGATGCAGTTGAAGAGGGTGGTCTTGCCGGCGCCGTTGGGGCCGATGATGCCGATGATGGCGCCTTCCTCAATGTTGAAGGAGACGTCGCTGAGGGCGGCCAGGCCGCCGAAACGCTTGGTGACGCTCTTGACTTCCATCAGCATGCCTTCTGCACCTCCTTCTTGGAATCCTTGTCATTGTCCTTGTCGCGGTTGGTGAACTTGGCCCAGAGGTTCTCAAAGAGACCCAGCAGGCCGTCGGGCCGGGCCAGGACTACCAGCAGCATGATGAGACCGTAGAGGAAGCCGTGGAGGCCGCTGATGGCGGAGAACTGCGCCCGCAGGATGTTGCTGAGGGGGATGAGGATCATGGCGCCCAGGACGGGGCCGAAGGCCAGGCCCATGCCGCCGATGAGGCAGATCAGCACGAACTCCAGGGAGACCTCGTTCATGCCGAAGACGCACTCGGGATCGATGTAGAGATAGTACATGGTGTAGATGGCGCCGCCGATGGCGGTGGTCACGGCGCTGTCCACGAAGGACTTGGTCATGACGGAGGCGGAGTTGACGCCCAGCACCTCCGCGGCGGTGGTATCCTCGCCGATGGCGATGAGCTGGTAGCCGAACTTGCTGCGCTCCAGGCGGCGGCAGGCCAGGTACATGAGGGCCATGTAGACGAAGCAGAGGATGATGTAGGGCCGCTTGGAAGACCAGGTCATGTTGAGGATGCCGGGATGGAAGCTGACCACGATGCCCTGGGAGCCGCCGGTGACGTTCTTCAGGGAGATGCTGAGGATGCGCACCACTTCCGCGAAGGCGATGGTGGTGAGGGTGAAGAAGGTGCCGCGGAGCTTCAGGGTCAGGCGGCCGATGCCGTAGGCCACCACGGCGCAGATGAGGACGCCCGCCAGCATGCCGATCCAGGGGGAGACGGAAAACTTGGTGTAGAGCAGGGCGGTGGCGTAGGCGCCGATGCCGAAGAAGACGGCGTGGCCGATGGAGTTTCGCTTGCAGTAGCCGCAGTTCAGGTTCCACGCGCAGCCGAGACCGGCCCACAGGAAGAGCTGAACGAAGATCTCCTGGGCGTAGCGGCTGGAGACCAGCAGGGAGGCCAGGAGCATGACGCCCATGACCAGCCAGGGCATGTTGCTGCCGATCATCTGGAGGGGACTCTTTCTCTCTTTCATTCGGTTACGCCCCCTTCTTCGCAAGGATGCCCTGGGGCTTGAAGAGAACCACCAGGATGAACAGGACAAAGTAAGCCAGCTGCTGGTAGGTCGCGCCCAGCAGGTAGGCGGACATGCTCTCCACCACGCCCACCAGGAGACCGGCGACCATGGCGCCGGGGATGCTGGAGAGGCCGCCGATGGTGACCACCACGAAGGCAGGCAGCATCAGCGTGCCGCCCACGGTGGGATAGGTGGTGTAGATGGGAACCAGGACGCAGGCGGCGATGGCGGTCATGGCGATGCCCATGACGAAGGTGAAGCAGTAGGTCTTATCCAGCTTGATGCCCATGAGCTGCGCGGCCCGGTTATTCTGGGAGATGGCGCGCATGGACGTGCCGGTATAGGTCTTGGTCAGGAAGAGGTACAGCGCGGTGCAGACCACGATGGCCACCAGGAAGGCCACCAGGCGGGGCACGCTGATGGTGATGCCGCCCAGACGGATGACAGCGCCGGTGTAGGCGGTGCGGACGGAGCGGTAGTCGGCGTGGAAAATCATCAGCGCCAGGTTCTGGAGGATCAGCATCATGGACAGGGTCGCCATGATCTGGATCTCGTGCTTCTTATGCAGCACGCGCTTGATGGTCAGCTTGAAGACGATGTAGCCAATGAGGATCATGGCCAGCAGGACGATGGGCAGGGACAGGTAGGGGTCGATCTTCAGATAAGTGAAGAGGCAGTAGACGATATACATCGCCACCATCAGGTAGTCGGCGTGGGAGAAGTTCACCAGCTCCACAATGCCGAAAATGAGCGTCAGGCCAACGCTGATCAGGGCATAAACGCCGCCCATCAGCAGGCCGGAAATGATGCACTGAAGGAATGGGGTCACGGGCAGGTCTCTCCTTTCGGGTGATGAAAAAGACGAGGTACGGCGGGCGGGAGCCGCCCGCCGTACCGGTCAGGGGTTGATCCTTCTGGGGATGCTTGCTTACTTGTTCAGGGGGATGCCGCGATAGGTGCCGTTGGCGTAGGCCTCGGGCCAGACGGTGACGATGGCGCCGTCCTGCCACTGCATGAGGACGGACTGGGCGCCGGTGTTCTGGCCGCTCTCGTCGAACTTCAGGCCCCAGAGCATGGTGGTCTGCTCCAGATCCACGGCCTTGATGGCGGCGACGATATCCTCAGTGGAGAAGGAGGCGGCGTTGGGCAGGATCTCGGTGAAGAGGACGTAGGCGCCCATGAAGGCGACGTCGGCAGTGAGGGCGTCCTCAATGCCGGTGCGGCTCTTGTACTCTTCCTTGAACTTGCTCATGAGGGCAGCGTTCTCCTCGTTCAGCATGGAGAGCTCGATGGAGGAGGGCATATCCACGCAGAAGATGCCTTCCATCTTGTCGGTGCCGATGGTGTCGCGGACGGTGGCATCGTTCCAGCCGGAGCCGCAGCCCAGCAGCACGTCGGGCCAGCAGTTGTACTGGGTGAGGCCGTCGGCGATGAGGATGGCGTCGTTGACGTAGCTGACGGCGACGAGAGCGTCCACGCCAGCCTTCTGGATGCCCATGATCATGGAGGTGACGTCGGTGGTGTCGGCGCTGTAAGCCTGCTCGTAGGCGATCTGCACGCCGAACTCCTTGGCGGCTTCTACGGCGCCGCCGGCAATGGCCTCACCGTAGCTGGAGTCCTCATTGATGATGGCGATCTTCAGCTCGCCGGCGCTCTTGCCCAGATCCTTGCTCAGCTCCTCGGCCAGGAACTTGACGGCGTTGTAGCCGCGGTAGCTGCCCTGGTCGCAGACCCGGAAGGTCAGGCCGGAGTGGCCGTCCAGCACGGAGTCCGCCACGGCGCTGGTCTCGAAGAGGACGGTGTTGGAGCGCTCGGTGACGCTGCGGATGGCGTTGGCGTTGCCGGAGCTCATGGAGCCCAGGATGACGTTGACGCCCTCGGAGTCGATGAGACGGGTGGCCTCGGTGGAGGCCTCGCTGGCGGTGGCGCCGTCGCCGTAGATGGCGACGATCTGCTTGCCGTTGATGCCGCCGTTCTCGTTGACCCAGTCAACGGCGATCTTGGTGGCGTCCACCATGGCGTTGCCGAAGAAGGCGTTGCCGCCGCTCATGGGGTAGATGACACCGATCTTGAAGGTGTCGCCTGCGGCGGCGGTGCCGCTGCCGTTGCCCTGGGCGTTGCCGCCGCCGCAGGCGGTGAGGGCCAGCAGCATCGCACATGCGAGAATGGCGCTGAGAAGCTTTCTGATCTTCATTTCATTTCCTCCTTAAATACTGCATTGGTAGGCGCTGGGATCAGGCGCTGGGGAATGCATCGGGGGATGCGGGGGCTGTGCGCTGAATTTACCCGGGGGGGCGGGGCAAGATCCGGAGCGGCCGGGCGGGGGGAGGTCTCCCTCAGAGCAGTGCGCGGGCCGCTTCCCGGCGGGCGCCGGGAAGGCGGTCACGCGGAGGAGAGAAGTACACCCCGGACGGCGGCGAAACGGCACTGTGCGAAATCAACAAATACCTGTGGGCCTGTCTGGATCTTTAACGCAATTATAACGGAAAATGGTGTGGAAATACCATAATGAATTAACTATTACTACATAACAAATTTCGTATGAGAAGAAGAGGAAATGCACGGATCCGGAAAGGGCGGGCGACGGCATTTAGCAAATGGAACAAAAAGCCGCGGCTAACTTTGTGCAGGAAACGGTTCCATCCGGAGGGAAAACGGGGTGGAAATTTTTGCCGAACAACTTTTTGCCATCCAATTATTTCACTTTTCTTATGGATTCCTCGGGTTTTCTGTATAAGCGGAACAGATGGATGAGGGGCGGGGCTTGCATTTTTCATCGGGATTGCTTATAAAGTCATTGACGGATGGATGTTTTTGGCGGAAGGCATCCATTTTTGCCCAATCCGGCAAAAAGCCGAAGAAAAACTTGCATTCCATCAGGCAAAATGATAAAGTTGTCTTAATAGAAGCTGCTTGTATGAGTGCCGGAGCGCCGGGCGGCCAGCTGAGCACGAAGGAAAGAACGGAAAAAGGAGGACAGTATTTTGGATATCTCTCATCTGCTGTATTTCAAGACCGTGGTGGAGGCGGGAAGCATCTCCAAGGCCGCCCGGGAACTGTTCATCTCTCAGCCCGCCCTCAGTGCCAGCGTTGCCAAGATCGAGGCGGACGTGGGCGTGCCCCTCTTTACCCGGGCCGGGCGGCGGATCATCCTCAACGAGGCCGGGGCCCGCTACTATGAGAGCGTGGTGAAGGCCCTGGACGCCCTGAGCCGGGGCAAGCAGGACGCCCTCAGCCAGACGGACAGCTCCCGCAACCGGATCTCCCTGGCGGGCACCACTTATATCTCCTTCTCCACGGCGGTGCTGCCGTTCTGGAAGCTCTACCCGGACTACACCTTCAAGCTCTGGCAGCTGGAGAGCGAGAGCGTGCTGGAGCGGCTGCTGAACGACGATCTGGATTTCTGCATGACCTGCAAGCCGGTGGTCTCCCCCAACGTGGAATGCTACCAGATGCTGACCCAGAAGCTCTATCTCACGGTGCCGGACGACCATCCCTTCGCCTCCCGCCGCTACGTAAACCTGGCGGAGGCCAAGGACGAGCGCTTCGTGCTGATGCGGCCGGTGTCCCCCTACTACGATGTGACCTCCAGCCTCTTCGCCGAGGCGGGCTTCACCCCCAACGTGGTCTGCGACGTGACCTCGCCTTCCATGATCCCGGCGCTGGTGCAGTCCGGCGTGGGCATCTCCCTGCTGCCGGACACCTTCAGCGAGCACCGGCTCTGCCGGGTGAACGTCAGCACCCCCAAGTGCAATCACAATGTGTACCTTGCCTGGATGAAGAACCGGAGCTTCTCCCCGGCGGCCCAGGCCTTCCTGGAGTTCATCCTGGATTTCTACAAGAGCTTCCCCAAGAGCGAGGACGCCCTGAACTGAAGAGGAAACGCAGCGGCGGGAGCGGGGCTCCCGCCGCCGCGCTGTGTTGGGGGATGCAGGGGATCCCGGGGACGGGGGCATTCGCAGGAAGCGGGCGGGACGCCCGCTTTCTTGGCCTGTGGGGAGCTGTGCTTGCCGGAGGCAGGGCGGCCCTGCCGGGGATGGAGCGTAGCTCCTGCCGGGGAAGGAGTGCGAGCTTTGCCGGGGGCGGGAGGGCGGAGGTCAGTTGACAGCGGGGCGGTTTTGCGGTATCCTGTGGGTATCACGAGCCGCGCCGCCCGGCGGCGCAGGGAGGTGCCCATGAGCGCGAGAAAGCCCCTTTTCGAGGAGGTCTCCGACCGCCTTTCCGATATGATCCTGGTGGAGGGAAAGTTTGCCCCCGGGGAGAAGCTGCCCAACGAGATGGAGCTGGCCCAGCTCTTCAACGTGGGCCGCACCACCGTGCGGGAGGCCATCAAGCCCCTGGTGCTCCGGGGGCTCGTCCGCATCGACCGGGGCAACGGCACCTTTGTGGCGGATCATCCCGGCGCCAAGGAGGAGGATCCCCTGGGGCTCCGCCTGCTGGAGGACGAGCGGCGCTTCCTGCTGGACTGGTACGAGACCCGGCGGGTGGTGGAGGGCGGCTTCGTCCGCCTGGCGGCGGAGAACCAGACGGAGGAGGATCTGCGGCAGCTGCGGGAGATCCTGGCCCGGCAGATGGAGCTCACCGGGCGGCAGGATCCCGCCTACATCTGGGTGGATCAGGAGTTCCACTGTGCCCTGGCGGCGGCCACCCACAACTCCGTCATCCAGAAGCTGCAGCCCGCCCTGCTGCAGCAGGGCTACTTCCGCCTGGTGGGGAAGCTGGCCCAGGTGAATACCCCCCGGCTGACGGAGAACGCGGATACCTTCCATGAGGAGATCCTCCGCTGCCTGGAGCGGCGGGACGGCCCGGCGGCCTGCGCGGCGCTGGAGGCCCATATGCTCCGGGGCCGGGAGGATCTGGAGGCCCTGACCGCGGAGGACTGAGAGCATTTTGAAAATCGGGAACCCGGCGGCTGCCACTGGCAGCCGCCGGGTTTTTTGCGTCCGTTTCCGGGGGAGGAGGGAGGATGCACGGCGGGGGGGGGGGGCAACGGGAGGCACGGCGGGGGGGAGCGGGAGGAACGGCATCCCAGGA
This sequence comes from uncultured Dysosmobacter sp., assembly GCA_934597465.1. Taxonomy (GTDB): domain Bacteria; phylum Bacillota; class Clostridia; order Oscillospirales; family Oscillospiraceae; genus Oscillibacter. The sequence goes on along the minus strand of CAKTSC010000002.1, from coordinate 11,926 downwards.
AGGGAAAGCTGGGGAGCGCAGCGGGAGGACAGCGGTGGGATTGGGCGCGGCTGGCCAGGAAGCGGCCCGGGAGGTGTGCGGGTGCTTTCGTCCGGCGAAATGGGATGGCCGGGGCGGTGGGACAATGACGACGGAGACGGGGTGCGGCTTTTCCGGCGGGGCGGAAAGATCGGGGTGGCCGTGGGGCGGGGACAGAATTTCGCTGGGGAAAAACTTTTTTCAACAGGGGGCTTGACAGGCGGTCACAGCCATGCTATACAACAAGACAACAGACAACTGATAACAGCGAACGCGCGGACGGTATCGTGCTCGCCGTCCGCGCCAGGGAAGCCCGCCCCCTGCGGCCGAAGGGATAACAGCCGCGTTTCCGGACAGGGGCGGCTCCCGCCGCGGTTATCGATTGCCGGAGAAGAAGGAACGGCCGCCCCCACCAGGGCGGCACAGGAAAGGAGATCTCTATGAACCTCTACGGAAGCGGGAACGACCCCAAGGCCGAGAAGCCCGCCAAGAAAAAGATCACCGTCCCCGAGATCCGTGCCATCAAGGGCACCGACCGCCGCATCTCCATGGTCACCTGCTATGACTACACCTTCGCCAAGCTGGTGGACAAGAGCGACATCGAAATGATCCTGGTGGGCGACTCCCTGAACATGCTGATGCTGGGCCACTCCGGCACCGTGGGCGCCACCGTGGACGACATGATCTACCACATCAAGCCCGTGGTGGCCGGCGCGCCCCACACCTTCGTGGTGGGCGACATGCCCTTCGGCGCGTACAACAGCGACCTCTACCGGGCCGTGGACAACGCCACCCGCGTCTTCGCCGAGGGCGGCTGCGACTGCCTGAAGATGGAGGGCGGCATCCATACCGTCCCCTACATCGAGGCCGCCGTCAAGGGCGGCATCCCCGTGATGGGCCACATCGGCCTGACCCCCAGGCCGCTGCCATGATGGGCGGCTTCAAGGTACAGGGCAAGAGCAGCAAGGCCGCCCAGGATCTGGTGGATCTGGCCAAGGCCGTGGAGCAGGCCGGCGCCTTCTGCCTGAACCTGGAGGGCATCCCAACGGGCGTCGCCAAGCGCATCACCGAGGAGCTGACCATCCCCACCATGGGCATCGGCGCGGGCGTCTACTGCGACTCCCAGGACATCGTGGGCTTCGATATGCTGGGCTTCCACGATTTCGTGCCCAAGTTCGTCAAGCGCTATGCCGACTGCGGCAGGATTATCGTGGACGCCTACAACGAGTTCCACAAGGACGTGATGGAAGGCAAGTTCCCCACGGCGGAGCATTCCTACAACACCGTGGTGGAGGGCTTTGAAGTCTGAGTCCGCCTCTTTCAACCCAGGAAGGCCCCCCGGCCTATGGCCGGGGGGCCTTCCGCGTTCCGCCCCCGGGGGGCATGGGGTTTTCCGGAAGGGCGTTGCGCGGGGGCGGGGGGATGGGGTATAATAGGGGGCGTTCCTCCGGCGGCTGCAAAAAAGCTCCATGTTTTTTCGGGAGACCGGCCGCCGTTGACAAAAATCAATGCGAAGGCGCGGAAGGGAGCGTAGAATCGCGCGTATGGGAAGATCATTCAGGGAGGAAGCGCTGGCATCCCTCTGGCAGGCCTTCGCGGCCTATGCCGGGCGGCCGGTGCCGGAGCGGGAGAAGGCAGTCTGGGCGGAGCTCGTCCGGGAGGAACGGATCCCAAGGCGGACAGTTTTGCAGCGGGTGGGAGAGCCGCCCTCCTGGTACTACTATTTATATAAGGGGCTCTGCCGCCAGTACTATCTGGACACGGGCGGCGGGGACATCACCCGGGGCTTTGCCACGGAGGGGGAGTTCTGCTGCACGGAGTGCCACATCCAGAGCGACGTGGCCGCCTTCTACGTGGAGGCCCTGGAGGACTGCGAGGTGCTGGCCTTCCGCTACGAGGCCTTAGACCGGCTGCGGGACTCGCCCTACATGAAGGACGTCTACATCGGGGCCCTGGAGAAGCAGCTGCGCCAGCGCATCTACCGGGAGGCCAGCTTCATGGCGGAGCGGGCGGTAGACCGCTACCGGAGCTTCTGCCGCAGCTACCCCAACTATGAGACCCGGGTGCGCCAGGCGTACCTGGCTTCCTACCTAGGAATGACCCCGGAGAATCTGTCCCGCGTGCGCCGGACGCTGAAGGAGCGGAACGGCTGAGGCGGGAACCGCGCAGAGCGGTGAAAGGACGGCGGCAGTATGCGAAAGACCGGCGCTGCGGAGGAGCCGCAGCTGAAAAGATCCCTCAATCCTATGAACATCTGGGCGCTGGCACTGGGCGCCATCATCGGCTTCGGCTGCTTCATCCTGCCGCCGGACTTCCTGGCGGCCTCCGGGCCCCTGGGGATCCTGGGAGGACTGGCCCTGGGCGCCCTGGCCATGCTGGTGGTGGGCCGGAACGTCAGCTACATGGTGGAGCGGATCCCCGCGGCCGGGGGCGCCTTCACCTTTGCCTATGAGACCTTCGGCAAGCGGCACGGCTACCTCTGCGGGTGGATGCTGTCCCTCTGCTACATCAGCCTCATCGCCATGAACGCCTCGGCTTTGGGGGTGCTGGCCCAGTACCTCTTCCCGGAGGTCTTCACCCGGGGGTATCTCTATACCGTGGCGGGCTGGGACGTGTACCTGCCCCAGATCCTGCTGGCCTTCGCGGCGGTGACGGTCTTCGGCGTTTTCAACTACCGGGGCGGGCAGATCGCCGGGCGCTTCCAGCTGGGCATGGTGGGGCTCATGATCCTCTCCGTGCTGATGATCCTGGTGGGCACCCTGCTCTCCCCCCATGCGTCGGCGGCGAACCTGGCCCCGGCCTTTCCGGAGGGGGTGAGCCCCTTCTCCGCCATCCTTGCCATGCTGGCCCTGTCTCCCTTCCTCTACGTGGGCTTTGACACCATCCCCCACGCGGCGGAGGAGTTCAGCTTCTCCAGCCGGAAGACCTTCCGGCTGGTGGCGGCGTCCATCGCCGTGGGCGGCTGCATCTACTTCATTGTGAGCATCTGCACCGCCATGGTCTGGCCCTGGGAGGAGATGGTGGCGCGGCAGTACGCCTGGGCCACCGGCGCGGCCATGGAGGTCTCCGTGGGCAAGGCGGGGGTGGTCTTCCTGGCGGTGGCCATCTGCATGGGCATCTTCACCGGGATCAACGGCTTTTACCTCGCCAGCAGCCGCCTGCTGCTGTCCATGTCCCGGGAGGGGATCCTCTCCCCCTGGTTTTCCAAGGTGCATGAGACCTACCGGACGCCCAGCCACGCCATCCTCGCGGCCATGGCGGTCTCCCTGGTGGCGCCCTTCTTCGGCCGGAAGGCCATCGGCTGGGTGGTGGATATGTGCTCCTGCGGCACGGCCATCGCCTACCTCTATACCTGCGCCGCCGCCTATGTGATCTCCGCCCGGGAGCGGAAGGCCGGGCGGCGGGAGCTGGCGCCATGGCTTCCGGTGTGCGGTTTCCTCTGCTCGGTGCTGATCCTGGCGCTGCTGCTCTTCCCCGGCTCCCCGGGAGCCATGGGGAAGGAGAGCTGGATCTGCCTTGTGGTCTGGCTGCTGGCAGGCAGCGTCTTCCACCGGGTGAAGGGCGGCAAGGGCTGACGATTTCCGCATTGCTCTCCTCCACGGCGGGGGAGGGGCATCCCTTCGGGGCCGCCCCTCCCCCGCCGTGTTTTCCGCAAATTTGTGCCCGGGGTACAAAAATTGATAAATGTCAATGAAACGGAAGGGGATCTTCTGTAAAATTTGTGGAAAGACAAGCGGAGAGTCGTAAGACAAGAACACCGGATGGGAAGCGGTGCTCCGCGGGTCTTCCGTCCCCGCACGCAGGGGCGTGCGGAAAAGAGAAGAGAAAAAAGAAAGAAAAGGAGAGAGACTATGACAGTTATGACGGCATTCGCATGGTGCGGGATCTTCTTTCTGATCGCGTGCCTCCTCCGCGCAAAGGTGAAATTCCTGGGCGATATGCTGGTGCCCTGCTGCCTCATCGGCGGTCTGCTGGGCTGCATCTTCGTCAACACCACCGGCCTCTACGGCTGCGAGGTCAGCGACTTCACCCCCATCTCCGGCCAGCTCTACACCTTCATGTTCATCAACCTGGGCCTGACCCTGGGCGCCAAGAAGGGCGACGAGCCCAAGCTCAAGAGCGGGGGCGGCCTGAAAGGCCTGCGGCAGAAGGTGGCCAACAGCCAGTTCTCCGGCATCTTCGGCATGGGCTCCTACTGGGCCATCGCCTACTCCTTCCAGGCGCTGATCGCCTTCGCCATCCTGATGGCCATCGGCAGCCTCTGGGATATGAACCCCGTCTACGGCCTGCTGATCCCCTTCGGCTTTGCCCAGGGCCCCGGCCAGGCTGTGACCTACGGCACCGTCATTGAGGGCGCCGGCTGGCCTGACGCCATCCAGGTGGCCATGCTCTTCGCGGCGGTGGGCTTTATCGTGGCCTTCCTCTTCGGCGTCCCCTTCGCCAAGAAGGGCATGCAGAAGGGCATCGCCTGCTCCAAGACCCGGCCCAACGAGTACCTCTCCAAGGGCTTCTTCCCCCCGGAGAAGCAGGAGAGCTACGGAAAAGTCACCACCTACGGCGGCAGCCTGGACGTGATGACCCTGCACCTGGCCCTCATCGGCCTTTGCTGGGTGGGCGGCCTGCTGCTGGGCAAGGTCTGGCTGCTGGTGCCCGGCTACTTCGGCCAGCTCTTCTCCTCCCTGCTGTTCTTCAACGGCATGCTGGTGGCCTACGCCGTCCGCTGGGCCCTGGGCAAGCTGGGCTTCCATAAGTACATGGATCGCGGCACCCAGGAGCGCATCACCAACGCCGCCACCGACATGATGGTCATGGCCACCTTCATGGCCATCAACTTCCAGGTGGTGGGCAAGTGGATTATCCCCACCATGGTCTGCTGCGTGGTGGTGGCCATCGTCACCTGGGTCACCATCAAGTACTTCGCGCCCCGGTTCGGCGGCAGCAACGACTTTGAGCGTCTGCTGGGCGAGTGGGGCACTGTGACCGGCACCAACGCCACCGGCCTTGCGCTGGTGCGCATCGTGGATCCCAACAACGACACCACCACCGCCGCCGAGCTGGGCCCGGCCAACGCCGTCAACGTCCCCGCCTCCTACATCGTGGCCCCGGCCATCTGCGCCTACGCCGCCGGGGAGATGGGCCTGCCGGTGTTCCTGGTGAGCATGATCGGCGTCATCGTGGGCTACCTCATCTTCATGAAGCTCATCGGCGTCTGGGGCAAGAAGACCTTCGACATCAAGAAGGGTGAGAAGTACCGGGACGGCAAGTGCTATCAGCGCAACGGCGAACCCGTGAACGAGTGAACCGCTCTCCCTTTGCGCAAGAAACGGGAAGCCCCCGGCCATTGGCCGGGGGCTTCCCGCGCGCTGGGGAGGCGGCGCTTTTGCACGCCGCAAAGGTGCCGCCCCCGGCCAATGGCCGGAGGCGGCAGGAGGAGAGCAGGGGAAGACCGCTTTCCCCGGGAAGGGGAGCGGCCCGGCGCGGGATCAGCCGAACGTCTCCCGGAATACCCGGCCGATCTCCTGGATGGCGTAGTTGGCGGTATCGAACTTATCCCACAGCAGCAGGAAGCCGTGCATCATGCCCGGGACGCGCCAGGAGATCACGTCGTTCCCGGCGGCCTTCAGGCGGCGGGCATACTCCTCGCCGTCATCCCGGAGGGGATCGTACTCCGCGTTCAGGGAGAAGGTCTTCGGCATCCCGGAGAGGTCGCCGCAGCGGCCGGGGTTCAGGTAGATGTCGGTCACGCCGGGATCGCTGCCGTCCTTGGCGGAGTTGACAAGATTCATGAAGCCGCGGTTCAGCACGTAATTGTGGTCGATCAGCTCCCGGAAGGAGGCGGATTCCTCCTCCGTCAGGCCGCAGCCGGCGCCGTAGGCCAGGATCTGCAGACCGATCCTGGGGCCCTTGCGGTCACGGGCCAGGAGGGCCACGGAGGCGGAGATCATGGAACCGGCGGAGTCCCCGGCAACGGCGATGCGGGTCTTGTCGCCCCGGAAGGACTCCGCGTTGTCGTAGGCCCAGTCCAGCGCCAGGTAGGAGTCGGTGAGGCAGTCGCCGACCTTCACCTCGGGGGTGCGGCGGTAACCCACACTGACCACGACGGCCCGGCACTCCAGGGCGAGCTTGCGGCAGACGGAATCGTGGCTGGCGATGTTGTGGATCATGAAGCCGCCGCCGTGGTAGTAGAGGAGGATGGGGCACGGGCCCTCGCTTCCGGGGGAGTAGATCCGGATGGGCATCGGCCCCCAGAAGCAGGGGACGGAGCGATCCTCCACGGAGTGGACGGGGGGATCGTGGGCGGCATCGTTATAGAGTTCATCAGCGTTGGCGCGGGCTGCCGCGACGGCCTCCTCCAGGGTGGCGAAGGTCTTCGTCGCGGTGGTCGCTGCCCGTTTGGCTTCGTAATGGGCAATGACCTGAGGATCAACTGGCATGGGCAACACCTCCTGACGGTTTTTCAAGGGCGGGAACTGCTATCTCACCTTTAACACTACCAGCTTTCAGGGGCGGACACAATGGGGAAAACCCTATGAGGGCATTCCATTTTGCGAATATGCGCAAAAAGGGTTTGCGCCGCCGGGAGGATGCCACTATACTGAAAGCAAAGGCGGAAGCTGCTGAAGAAAGGGGAGATTTTTCGTGGAAGTAGAGAAGCTGCGGTATCTGCTGATCCTTCAGGAGGAGGGGAGCGTTTCCCGGGCGGCCAACCGGCTCTATCTCTCTCAGCCCTCCCTCAGCAAGATCCTCTCATCCATTGAGAAGACGGTGGGCTACAAGCTCTTTGAGCGGACGGCCAACGGCCTGACCCCCACGCCGGAGGGCGCCTGCTACCTGCGCTATGCCCGGGAGGCGGTGGAGGCGGAGGAGCGGGTACTGGCGGAGATGGCCGTCCTGCGGGAGGAGGCCAACCGGAGGCGGATCGTTTTCGGTCTGGCGCACACGAGGAACGCCATCACCATCCCGCCCAATATGCTCAGCTGCACGGAGGGCGACTACCAGGTGTCCATCCGGATCCTGCGGGAGGAGGAGCTCATCCGGGGCGTGACGGAGGGGAGCATCGACTTTGCGATGCTGACCCTGAGCCGGTCGCGGAGCCTGCCGGAAAACCTGCGGTGCAAGGAGCTCTATGTGGAGCGGATCCTGATCGGGGCCCGGAAGGATCATCCCATCTGCAGCCATGCGGTGGAGATGCTGGAGAGCCCCTATCCCTACCTGGATCCCAAGTACCTCAACGGCCATAGCATGATCCTCAGCGGAGAGGGCACCGGGCTCTACGACATCTGCCAGGCGTTCTTCCGGGCCAATGACATCTGCCCGCTTATCCGCGTGTTTGAGGATTCCGTCCAGGCGGCGAAGCGCTTTGCGGAGGAGGGGCTCGGCATCTGCTTTGTGAACAAGGAGATGGTGGTGAAGGCCCCCAGCGAGAAGCTGCAGTTCTTCCTGACGGATGAGTCCATGCCGCTGCGCCATGTGGGCCTGATCTGGAAGCGGAACACCGAGAAGGATCTGCTGATCCACCAGGTCATTCAGGATTGCATCCGGGCGCTACTGAAGGCGTACGAAAAGTAGCACAAGGAACCGAGAGAAGACAGAAACGGCTTTGTGCAGGATTCTGAAAAAGGAATGGGCATATGCCAAGGCTGCCATTGGCTTCCGGGAAATGGCCTGATAGAATCGAAATAGGAGAGGAAGACGCTCTCCCGTCCGGGGAACTTCTATCTCAACGATTTCGGACAGAATCAGAACATTTTCAGGAAAAGGAGAGAGTTGAGCAATGACAGTCATGAATGCAGTTGCCTGGTGCGGGATCATGTTCCTGCTGGCGGCGATCCTGCGGGCGGTGATCAAGCCCCTGGGACGCATGGTGATCCCGTCGGCCATTATCGGAGGCATCATCGGGTGCATCCTGATGAATACCTGCGGCCTTTGGAGAGTGACGGGGGCGGATTTCAGCCCCATCTCCACGCATATGTATACCTTCCTGTTCATCAACATGGGTCTGACCGCGAAGCTGCCGAAGAAGGAGGGGGAGACCAAGCTCTATGCCGGGGGCATCAAGGGGATGCGCCAGCGGATGGGGGACTCCCAGTTTTCCGGCATCGTGGGCATGGGCGCGATGTTCGCCGTGCTCTACGCGGTGCAGGTGCTGCTGGCCATGGGGATCATTGAGGTGCTGGGCAAGGGCGCCGGGATGGATCCCATCTACGGTGCGGCGCTGGGCTTCGGCTTTGCCCAGGGCCCGGGCCAGGCGGCCAACTTCGGCGCGGTGATGGAGAACTACGGCTGGGAGCACTACGTGCAGGTAGGCATCTTCTTCGCGGCGGTGGGCTTTGTGGTGTCCTATATCTTCGGCGTCCCCTTCGCCCGGAAGGGCATGCGGAACGGCATCGCGGTCTCCAAGACCAAGATGTCCGAGAGCCTGATGCGGGGCTTCTACGAGCCGGAGGAGCAGGAGAGCTACGGCAAGCTGACCACCTACGGCGGCAACCTGGATACCATGACCTTCCACATTGCCCTGGTGGGCCTTTCCTGGATGGGCGGCCACATCATCGGCAATATCTGGACTTGGGTAGGCGAGCTCGTGGGCAGCAAGACGCTTTCCTCCACGATAGCGGGCATGCTGTTCTTCAACGGTATGATCGCGGCGTACATCATCCGGGCCATCGTTTATAAGCTGGGGCTGGACCGGTACCTTGACCGCGGTACCCAGAACCGCATCACCAATGCGGCCACCGACCTGATGGTAATGTCCACCTTCCTGTCCCTGAACCTCGCTACGGTGTCCAAGTGGATGCTGCCCATGCTGGTGGTCTGCGTGGCGGGCGCGCTGGTGACCTGGCTGCTCATGCGCTACTTCGGGGCACGCTTCGGCGGCCGGAACGACTTTGAGCGGACGCTGGCCGAGTTCGGCACGGCCACCGGCACCAACGCCACGGGCCTCTCCCTGGTGCGCATCGTGGATCCCAACAACGAGACTACCACGGCCGCGGAGCTGGGGCCCTCCAACGCGGTGAATCTGCCCGCCTGCCTCATCATTGTCCCCGCCATTTTCTCCGCGGGCGCCGGGGCGGTGAGCAAGGGTTCCCTGGCGGTCACGATGGCGCTGATCGCGGTGACTCACCTGGCCTTTATGTGGATCGTGGGCTGCTGGACGAAGAAGACGTACAGCATGTCCAAGGGCGAGAAGTACCGGGACGGCAAGTGCTATCAGCGCAACGGCGAACCCGTGAACGAGTGAGCCCTTCTCTCCCTGCGCAAGAAACGGGAAGCCCCCGGCCAGTGGCCGGGGGCTTCCCGTTTGGCGTTTTTTCGCGCTCCGTGAGGGCTCCCGTGTCTGCTGTGGGTTTCCGCGTTTGGCGCGGGGGCTTTCCGTTTTTATCTGGAATGGCCGAAGGCGGCTCCTGGTGGGGAGCCGCCTTCGGCGGTTGGGAGGGAAAGGGAGGGATCGGGTGGACTGGGTGGATCAAAAGAGCTCACGCCCGGGAGACGATCTCGCGGAGGCAGCGGTAGGTGCGGCGGAAGGAGACGAGATCCATGCGCTCCCGGGGGGTGTGGACTTCCAGGGTGGTGGGCATCATCACGATCATGTCCCGGATGTCCAGGGCCTCGCAGAGGGTTCCAGCGTCCAGGGCGGAGTGCATGAAGGTGAGCCCCAGCTCCCCGCCGGTCTGCTCCTGCCAGACCTGGGCCCAGAGCCGGATCAGGGGGGCGTCGGTGGGGATGTGGTAGCCCGCGTAGTCCAGAGTCTTGCCACAGGAGATGCCGAAGGTCTCGGCGTAGCTGGCGGCCAGCTCCTGCAGCTCCCCGATGGCCACGGGGTAGTTGGAGCGGCAGACCAGGTCGCTCTCCAGCTGGCCGTTCGCCAGGTGGAGGATGGAGAGGTTGAAAGAGCCCTGCATCTGCTCCAGGGCGTTGGGATCCCGCCGCAGGGCCCCCACCGGCAGGAGGTAGAGGAAGGATGCCAGGCGGCTGCTGTCCCGCTCCGTCATCCGGAAGGCCGGGGCTTCCACCGCCTCCAGGCGGATGTCCATGTCCGGGTCGGTTTCGGCGTACTCTAGGCGGAGCTGGGGAATGAGGGCGTTCAGGGCGGCGTCCAGGTCTTTCCGGCTGCGGTTCGTGACGAAGACGGCGCTGCACTCCCGGGGGATCACGTGGATGAGGCCGCCGCCCTCCATGGTGCTGAGGCGGATGTCCCCGCCCCGGCAGAGCCGCCGCAGCAGCTGGGCGGTGAGCTTGATGGCGTTGGCCCGGCCGGAGCCGATCATCAGAGCCCCGTGGCCGGAGGTGAGGCCGGAGACCGTCAGCCGGTAGCCCTGGCCGCCGGAGGTATTGTCCGCCGGGAAGCTGGCGCGGAAGCGGCAGCCACGGACGGCGGAGGCGGAGTAGATGGTGGTGCCCTCCTGGATGCCGTCCAGACCGATCATCCGGCGGCTTTGCAGCAGCGAGCAGTCCAGGCCCTTGGCTCCGCCCATACCGTCCTCCTCCTGGACGGTGAAGACGCACTCCAGCGGCGGGTGGGAGAGCTCCGGCTCATCCAGGATGGCCAGGATGTTGGCGACGCCCGCGCCGTCATCGGCGCCCAAAGTGGTGCCGTTGGCGTGGAGCCAGCCGTTCTCCTCCACGAGTTCGATGGGATCTTTCAGGAAGTCGTGGGTGCTCCAGGGCTCCTTGGCGCAGACCATGTCGGTGTGGGCCTGGAGCATCAGGGGGGCTTCGCCCTCCCGGCCGGGCGTGGCGGGGGCCCAGAGGATGAGGTTGTGCAGCGTATCCCGCTGGAAGCGCAGGCCCCGCTCCTCGGCGAAGCGCTGGATGTAGTCCACCACCGCCTTCTCGTGGAAGGACTTGCGGGGGATGCGGCTGATCTCCCGGAAATAATGCAGATTTCTGTCTTCCGTGTACATAGTGTGACCTCCCTTACCGTTTTCGGGGTTGTCCCCGGTCATTTCAGGATGGCGCCTTCGTCGGCGGAGCTCACCAGCTTCTGATACCGGGCCAGCCAGCCGCCCTTGACCCAGGACTCCGGCATCACCTGCTCCGCCCGGCGGCGGGCGAACTCCTCCTCCGTGACGTGGGCGTGGATGGTGTAATGATCCATGTCGATGTCGATGCGGTCGCCGTCCCGCAGAAGACCGATCTCGCCGCCGGCGGCGGCCTCCGGCGAGACATGGCCGATGGCCGCGCCACGGGAGGCGCCGGAGAAGCGGCCGTCCGTCATCAGGGCCACCTCCCGGTCCAGCTTCATGCCCACGAGAGCCGAGGTGGGCACCAGCATCTCCCGCATGCCGGGACCGCCCTTGGGGCCCTCGTAGCGGATGACGACGATGTCGCCGGGGTGGATGGCCCCGCCGTAGATGGCCTGGACGGCGGCGTCCTCGCTGTCAAAGACCCGGGCGGTGCAGGAGTGGACCCGCATCTCCGGGGCCACGGCGCTGCGCTTCACCACGCAGCCGTTCTTGGCGATGTTGCCGAAGAGGAAGGCCAGGCCGCCGGTGGGGGAGTAGGGGTCCGAGAGGGGCCGGATGATCACCGGGTCCCGGTTCTCCGCGTGGGCGATGTTCTCCCCCAGGGTCTTGCCGGTGACGGTGGGGACATCGGTGTCCAGGTATCCGGCGTCGGCGAGTTCCTTCATCACGGCGCTGACGCCGCCGGCGGCGTCCAGCTCCTCCATGAAGTGCTCCCCGGCGGGGGCCAGGTGGCAGAGGTTGGGGGTCTTCTCGCTGATCTCATTGAAGAGCTTCAGGTCCAGGGAGATCCTCGCCTCGTGGGCGATGGCGGGCAGGTGCAGGGCGCTGTTGGTGGAGCAGCCCAGGGCCATGTCCACGGTGATGGCATTGCGGAGGGAGCGCAGGGTCACGATGTTCCGGGGCCGGACGTCCCGGCGCACCAGGTCCATGATGGCGGCGCCGGC
>CAKTSC010000001.1 GCA_934597465.1 uncultured Dysosmobacter sp. | reverse complement strand
GTCATCATGGCGGCGGGACTGGGCTCCCGCTACGGCGGCAGCAAGCAGGTGGACGGCATCGGCCCCGGCGGCGAGATCCTGATGGAGTACTCCATCCACGACGCCATCCGGGCGGGCTTTGACCGGGTGGTCTTCATCATCAAGCCCGAGATGGAGGAGCTCCTCCGGGGCATGGTGGGCTATCTGGAGCGCCGCCGCACCCTGGCGGGGGAGCCGGTGGAGGTGCGCTACGTCTTCCAGGACTTCTCCTCCGTCCCGTCCTTCTACCATATCCCCGAGGGCCGTACCAAGCCCTTCGGCACCGTTCACGCCCTGCTCTGCGCGGCGGACGCCGTGGACGGCCCCTTCTGCGTCATCAATGCCGACGACTACTACGGCATCGACGCCTACCGGACGATCTATGAGGAGCTCCTCCGGCTCCCCGAGGACGGCAAGGCCACCATGGTGGGCTACCTCCTGAAGAATACCGCCAGCCTCTACGGCTCCGTCTCCCGGGGCTGCTGCACCGTGGCGGACGGCAGGCTCCAGTCCATCCGGGAGACCCTGAAGATCCAGCTCTACGAGGACGGCTCCCTGAAGGATCTCGCCACCGGGGAGGCCCTGAGCCCCGAGACCGTGGTCTCCATGAACTTCTGGGGCTTCTCCGAGACCATCTTCCCCCGGCTGCGGGCCTACTTTGAGGACTTCCTCCGCACCCGGGCCGGGGATGATCTCAAGGCCGAGTGCCTCCTGCCCGTGATGGTGGGCGAGGAGCTGCAGCGGGGGACGCTGGAGGTCTCCGTCCTCCACTCCGCCGACCGCTGGTTCGGCATGACCTACCACGAAGACCGCGCCCGGGTGGCCGAGGAGCTGCGCAAGCTCCACGCCGCCGGAGCCTACCCCGCCACCCTGCGGGACTGATACCCTCGGATAACCAGGGCAGACACGCTTTCCGGCGCGCCCTGATAGGTGCCGGGCGTCGTCCTCGCTAACCGGATGATACCGCCCCCCATTTTGCCGCCCCCACCGGGCGGCAAAATGCTGCGCCCAGGGCTGCGTCCACCGGCGGCGGGTTTGTTACCGAATTTTAACGATTCGTTAACCTTTTGTTGTCGCTTTCCGCTGCCCGCCGGGTTACAATAACGGCACCCCTCCCGGTGAGGGCCTCCCCGGCGCGCCCGCGCCGCAAGGGAAGCACACCGCCCCCGGCGGAAAACCATACGCAAGCGAGCCGTCCCCCGCGGGACGCGCGGGAAAGGACAGACTCCATGGCAGAGAGACGGGCCGGAAAACGAAATGCCCGGCAGGGCCGCTACCGCCGCCTGACGGGGCTCGCCTGCCTTTTGCTGCTGCTCTCCGGCGCGGCGGTGTGGTACGCCGCCAGGACGCTGCCGCCCCCCGTCCCCCCGGCGGGCAGCCAGCCGGATACCTCCGGTCAGGGCTCCGAAAGCGCCTCCGGCGGCGCATCCTCCCAGGCCACCCCGGGCGGCTCCCAGGACGCCGCTTCCCAGTCCCAGGGGAAGACCGACCGGCCCGCCTGGTTCGTGCCGGAATCGGAGGCCGTGGACGCCAGCTGGTATGATGACGCCGTCTTCCTGGGGGACTCCCGGCTGGACGGCTTCCGTCTCTACGCCGGGCCCTCCGGCGCCGCCTACTTCACTGAGGCCGGGGCCAAGACCCTGAGCATCCAGGAGAAGAACACCGAGCGCCTGCCGGACGGCAGCAAGGTGCCCATCCTGAAGGCCCTGGAGGGGAAGACCTTCTCCAAGATCTACCTGAACCTCGGCATGAACAACCTGGGGGACTACGACATCCAGAAGGAGTTCATCGACGCCTACGCCGACGACATCGACCGCATCCGGGCCATCCAGCCGGACTGCGACATCTACCTTATGACCCTCTTCCCCGTGACGGCGGAGCAGGAGGCCAAGGGCAGCTACGTCAACAATAAAGCCATCTCCGACCTCAACGACTGCATCCGCTCCCTGGCGGCGGAGAAGGGGGCCTACCTCCTGGAGGTGGACACCCTCCTGCGGGACGAGAACGGTGACCTCCCGGCGGAGTGCAGCTTCGACGGCATCCACCTGACCCCCGACGCCTGCAAGCTCTGGCGACAGTACCTGGACACCCACACCGTGAACTGACGGCGCGCCCCGCGCCGGGAAGAAAGAGAGGATCCCCTATGAGAAAGCTTCTCACGGCGGCCCTGGCCGCCCTGCTGATCCTGAGCCTCGCGGCCTGCGGCGCGGCTCCCCACGTCTCCTCCGGCAGCGATTCCGGCCAGGACACCTCCGGCCAGGACGCCCCCGACCTGGACGGTCTCTTCACGGAGCTTTCCTCCCTCTGCGGCGAGGCCGCCGTGGACATCGAGCCCGCCACCGCCGCCGGGCTCTACGGCGTGGAGGAGGGCGAGATCTACGCCTGCCGGGCCGCCGGCGGCGTCAGCGCCGACGAGGTGACGCTCTTCCGGTGCGCCGACCGGCCGCGGGCGGAGGAGATCCTCTCCCTGGCCGAGACCCGCCTTGCCGACCAGGCCGAGAGCTACGCCGACTACCTCCCGGAGGAGGCGGAGAAGCTCCGGAACGCCGTGGCCGTCCGCAGCGGGGACGTGGTGGCGGTGGCCGTGTGCGCCGACTCCGGCCAGGCCGCCGAGCTGATCCGGAGCTACCTGGGCTGAGCTTCCCCGGGCCGGTGCCCGGAACCCGCAAGTATCGCGGATCGCCCCGGCGATCCCACGGAAAAGGAGGAACACTATGAAACGGCTTCTTTCAATCCTGACCCTCTGCGCCCTGATGCTGACCCTGACGGCCTGCGGCGGCCCGGCGGCTCCCTCCGGCAGCGCCTCCTCCGGGACGGCGTCCTCCGGCGGCGAGATCTCCTTCGACGCCGTCTACCAGGGCATCCTGGACGCCCAGGAGAACGCCGACGAGCTCGTCTTCTTCCCCGAGGAGAGCGCCGACGCCATCGAGAGCCTCTATCCCGGCCTCAGCGCCCTGAACCCCGTCCGCCTGCAGCTCTACCTGCCCCCGGTGACGGGCTACGCCTGCGAGATCCTCCTGGTGGAGGTGGCGGAGGGCGACGTGGACGCCGCCAGAGCCATCCTCCAGGCGCGCATCGACAGCGCCGCGGGCGACACCGGCTACCCGGAGAACGCCGTTCTCTGGCAGAGCAACGCCCAGGTGCAGGTGCAGGGGAACTGCCTCTGCCTCATCGCCCTGCCGGAGGGCTATACCATCCCGGAGAACGTCTTCGCCCCGGGCTGAGCCCTTCGACAAAAGGAGTGCCTCTTCGACGAAAGCTCCCATTGCAATGGGGCCGGGCCTGTGCTACCCTATCCTTGGAAGCTTTCCAATATCCCACCCGCTTGAGCCGCCCGCGCCGCAAGGCGCCGGCGGCCCCTTTTTGCCCCGGCGGCCCTCTCCGGCGGACAGCGCCGCCCTTTGTGCCCGCCGGAACGACAAATTGTTACGCCATTGTTAAATCAGCAACAAACCGCTTGCCATTTCCCCCGCGCCATAGTACAATATGGACAAGGAGGCGGGGTGACCCCTTCCCCACCGGACGCGGGCCTCCCCTCCGCCATACGAAAGGAGCGATACCTATGAAGTGCACATTTGCCTGCAAGAAAGTCTCCCTGAACGATTCCATCAAGGAGTACACCGAGAAGAAGGTCTCCAAGCTGGATCGCTACTTCCAGGAGGAACCTGCCGCATTTGTCACGTTCTCCGTGGAGAAGAACCACCTTTGCACGGTGGAGCTCACCATCCGCGGAGGGAACACCATCTTCCGTGCCCAGACCCAGGAGACGGACGGCGATATGCGCTCCGCCGTGGATGCGGCCATCAGCTACATCGAGCGGCAGATCCTGAAGAACAAGACCCGCCTTGCCAAGCGCATGCGCTCCGAGGCCTTCCCCGCCCCCGCCGAGCTGGACGATTTCAGCGTGGCGGAGGAGAAGGAGTTCGACATCGTGCGCACCAAGCGCTTCTCTGTGAAGCCCATGAGCGCGGAGGAGGCCATCCTGCAGATGAACCTGCTGGATCATGACTTCTTCGTCTTCCGGAGCGCCGCAGACGGGGCCCTCAGCATCGTCTACCGCCGCAAGAACGGCGGCTACGGCCTCATCGAGACCGGCGAGGAGGAGTGACTCTCCTCCCATCCCCCGAAAAGGGGGGATCCCATAAAAAAACCAGCGGGAGCGGCCCAGCCGCTCCCGCTTTCTCTCTGCCCTCCAGAGCTTTCTCTTCCACCCCTCGCCCCCTCTCCGTAGGGCGGGGTGACCGCACCCCGCCGCCCACAGGCACTTCCAACTTCGGCGTAGGGCCCGGCGTCCCCGACGGCCCGTCCCCCCGTCCCCCGCAGGGCCATTCTCCATTCTCAATTCTCAATTCCCCGCCCCACGAAAGCCAAACAGCACGGCAGGGCATGACCGCCCCGACAGTCTCATCCGCCGGAGGATCCGGCGGCCGCCCCGCTCCCGCCGTCTGCCCCGCTCCCGGCCGCGCTCCCGCTGCCCGCGCCGCTCCCGGCGGCGGGCGCTTCGCCGCCGGAGGCGTCCAGG
Source organism: uncultured Dysosmobacter sp. (assembly GCA_934597465.1). Taxonomy (GTDB): domain Bacteria; phylum Bacillota; class Clostridia; order Oscillospirales; family Oscillospiraceae; genus Oscillibacter. The sequence goes on along the minus strand of CAKTSC010000001.1, from coordinate 22,923 downwards.
GCCGCCTGGGCGGCGGTGAGGGCAGGGTAGAACTTTCCGGGGTCGATGGCCTCATAGGCCGCCAGCAGCCGGATCTCCGCCGCCTCCACCCGCTGATCCAGCCGCCGGTCGAAGAGGCCCCGGGCGGCGGCCTCCCCGTCCGTCTCCCGGCCCAGGAGGAGATAACTCCGCCCCTCCGCCGTCACCACGGCGCTGAGCTGCCCCGGCGTCAGGGCCCGGGCCGCCTGAACCACGGCCTCCGGCAGGCTGTCCTCCCCGTCCCCCAGGGTCACTTCCCCATAGGGCAGCAGGTTCGCCGTCTCCGCCTTGGCGGCGAAGGCCGCCGGCAGGTCGCCGCTGCCCGCCAGCTCCGCCCGGAGGGCCTCCGCCCCCTGGGCGTCCGCCGCCGCCAGGATCCCCACGGTGCAAAGGCCCTGGGCCTTTGCGTAGTCCGCCAGCTCCTCCGGCGAAGGGCAGAGGGCGCTGCCCTCCATCCGGCTCAGCGTAAAGAGCTTGGCGTAGAGCCGGTGGCACTGGGCGAAGGCGTCGGCGTCGGTCTCGCTGAGCCCCCAGCGGGCAAGCTGCCGCGCCCAGGCCTCCTCGCCCCCCGCCGCCTCCACCCGCTGGCGGCGGCTCTCGGCGATGGCCGCCACGTCGGCGTCGTCCAGGGCCGCGCCGTACTCCTCCGCCAGCTCCGGCAGCAGGGCGTAGAGGGCCGCCGTCCGCAGGGCGGCGGCCTTCGCCGTGTCCCCCAGGGTCTCCCCCCGGGTGCCCTGGTTCCACTGCACCTCCCGGCCCTGGGCCCGCAGGGCCTCCGCCAGGTACTCGCAGTTCCGGCCCAGCCAGTAGAGGTAGCTGCGGCTCCCGATGGAAACGCCCCCTGCCTCCGCCACCGCGCAGGGGGCGTCCAGCCCCGCTGCCGTCTCCAGAAGTCCCGCGCTCTCCCGCTGCCGGGAGAGCCCGCAGCCGGAAAGCAGCGTGAGCCCCAGCGCCAGGAGCCCCGCCAAGCATCGTCTCATCGCGTCCCTTTCTCCGGGGATGGCCCCGGCGTCCCCCCGCCTTCCGGCGGCGCAGAAAAAGCATCACCGGCCCGTCCCTCCACGGGACAGACCGGTGATATCTATGCGGCGGCGGGGAAAATTATGCCTGCGCGCCGCCCTGGAGCCGCAGATCCTCCACCAGTGTCAGGGCGGAGTCCAGCACGTCGGCCCCCTTGGGCAGGGTCAGAGTCAGGGCGGGCTTCTCCCCGGCGGAGAGGCTCAGGCAGCGCCGGTACTTGGGCATGGCGCAGACGGCGGAAAGGGCCGCCGGATGGAACTCGTCCAGCCGGAGCTTCAGCTTGTCGCCCCGCTGGCTGATGTCCCCCACGCCGGCCTTCACGGCGGCGGAGCGGAGCAGGGCCACGTCCAGCAGGGCCAGAACGGGCTTGGGCGGTTCGCCGTAGCGGTCGATGAGCTCGTCCAGCACGTCGGAAACGTCCTCGTCCGTCCGGACGGAGGCGATGCGGCGGTAGAGATCCATCCGCTGCTGAGCGGAGGGCACGTAGCTCTCCGGGATGTTGGCGTTGACAGTGAGATCCGCCGCGCACTCCCGGACGTGGGCCTTGGCCTCGCCCCGCTCCTCCAGCACGGCCTCCTCCAGGAGCTTGAGGTAGAGGTCATAGCCCACGCTCATCATGGTGCCGCTCTGCTGGGGCCCCAGCAGGTTGCCCGCGCCCCGGATCTCCAGATCCCGCATGGCGATGCGGAAGCCGGAGCCGAACTCCACGTACTCCCGGATGGCGGCAAGACGCTTGGCGGCGGCCTCCTGCAGGATCTTTCCCGGCCGGTAGGTGAGGTAGGCGTAGGCCCGGCGGGCGCTGCGGCCGATGCGGCCCCGGAGCTGGTGGAGCTGGGCCAGGCCCATGCGGTCGGCGTCCTCCACGATGAGGGTATTCACGTTGGGGATGTCGATGCCGGTCTCGATGATGGTGGTGCAGACCAGGATGTCTGCCTCCCCCTCCACCATCTGCTGCATGACGGCGGAGAGCTCCTGCTCTCCCATCTGGCCGTGGCCCACGGCGATGCGGGCCTCGGGGCCCAGGAGCTTCTGGAGCCGGGAGGCCGTCCGGTCGATGCTCTCCACCCGGTTGTGGAGGAAGTAGACCTGCCCGCCCCGGTCAAGCTCCCGGCGGCAGGCGTCCGCAAGAACGCCCCAGTCCTCCTCCAGCACGTAGGTCTGCACGGCCTGGCGGTCGCGGGGGGGCTCCTCCAGGGTGGACATGTCCCGCAGGCCCGCAAGAGACATGTTCAGCGTCCGGGGGATGGGAGTCGCCGAGAGGGTCAGGGTGTCCACCTGGCGGGCCATCTCCCGGAGCTTCTCCTTGTGGCTGACGCCGAAGCGCTGCTCCTCGTCGATGACGAGTAAGCCCAGGTCGTGGAACTTCACGCTCTTCTGGATGAGCTTGTGGGTGCCGATGATGAGATCCACCCGGCCTTCGGCGAGATTGGAGAGGATGCGCTTCTGCTCCTTGGGAGAGGTGAAGCGGGAGAGCACCTCGATGGTCACGGGGAAGGAGCGGAAGCGGCTCTGGGCCGTGGCGTAGTGCTGCTGGGCAAGAACCGTGGTGGGCACCAGGATGGCGGCCTGCTTCCCGTCCAGGATGCACTTCATCACCGCCCGGAGGGCCACCTCCGTCTTGCCGTAACCCACGTCGCCGCAGAGCAGGCGATCCATGGGCCGGGGCTTCTCCATGTCGGCCTTGATCTCCCGGATGGCCCGGAGCTGATCCTCCGTCTCCGGGTAGGGGAAGGCATCCTCGAACTCCTGCTGCCAGGCGGAGTCCGGGGAAAAGGCGAAGCCCGGCTGCCGGGAGCGCTGGGCGTAGAGCTGGATGAGGCCCTTGGCGAGATCCTTCACGGCGGCCCTGGCCCGGGATTTCTGCTTCGTCCACTCGGTGCTGCCCAGCCGGTTGAGCCGGGTCTTCTCCTGGGCGTCCTCCCCGCCGCCGATATACTTGCTGACCATGTCCAGCTGGGTCACGGGGACATAGAGGCAGTCGCCCCCGGCGTAGTCCAGCTTGATGTAGTCCTTCTCCACCCCGTCCGTGGGCAGGCGGCGGATCCCGGCGAAGCGGCCGATGCCGTGGTGGACGTGTACCACCAGATCTCCGGGCTTCAGGTCTGTGTAGGATTGGAGCTTCTGGCGGTTGCTCTCCTTGGGCACCCGGGCGGGGCGCCTGCGCTGGACGGAGAGGAGCTGCCCCTCCGTCAGGATGGCCAGGTTCAGCGACGGCCACTCGCTGCCGGCGCTGAGGGCTCCCAAAGTGATGCGCACCTCGCCGGGGGCGGGCATGGCCCGTCCCGTCAGATCCAGCGCCGCCGGGATGCCGTGCTCGTCCAGGATGCGGAGGAGGTTCCTGGCCCGGGTCTCGCCGCCGCAGAGCACCAGCACGCCGCTGCCGCTCTTCCGGTAATGCTCCATGTCCGCCGCCGCGGTCTCGAGACTGCCGCCGTAGCTGGAGAGCTGGCGGGCATCGATGTGCAGCAGGCTCCGGGGCTTCAGGGGCAGGCGGGAGGTGGGCAGGGCGTCCAGCATCACCGCCGGGAAGTCCGAGAGGGCGGCGAAGAGGGCGTTCTCCGAGAGCAGCAGCTCCGCCCCCTCGCCGGAGAGGTATCCCGCCTCCATCATGGCCTCGGCGTCCTGCCGCAGCTGCAGCAGCGTGCCCTTGGCCCGCTGCTCCACCCGCCCTCCCTCGCAGAGGAAGACCAGGCTCTCCGGATCCAGGTAGTCCATGGCCGTGGTGAACCGGGGGTGGATCAGGGGCAGATAGCGATCCATGCCGCCGGGCAGCACCCCGCCCCGCAGCTGCTCCGCGTCGGAGAGCACCGTCTCCACGATCTTCTCCGTCCCCTGGCGGCGGCGCAGCCGCTTGGCCAGGGCCTCCATGGTGTCCGCGAGGCCCGGCAGGCCCCCCTCGGCCCGATAGGGCAGCACCTCGCCGCAGGGCAGCAGCAGCGCCCGCTCCACGTTCTGCACCCGGCGCTGGGTGCCGGGGTCGAAGAGACCCATGGAGTCGATCTCGTCCCCGAAGAGCTCGCAGCGGACGGGCTTTTCCATCAGGGGGGAGAAGACATCCAGGATCCCGCCCCGGATGGCGAACTGCCCCACGCCCTCCACCTGGAGGACGCGGGCATAGCCCGCCTCCGTCAGCTGCTCCGCGAACCCGGCCAGCTCCAGCCGCTGCCCGTTCTCCAGGGGAAAGACCGAGCACAGCAGGGCGCTTTTCGGCAGCGTCCGGGCCATGAGGCCGTCCGCCGTGGCCACCACGGCGGCAGCGCCCCCCTCCGCCAGGGTGTGGAGGGCCGCCAGGCGATCCTGCTCCCAGCCCCGGCTGGCCACGGCCCCGGGCCGCAGCTGCCATTCCCGGCCCAGCAGCAGCACGATCTCAGAGCCCAGCAGGGCCCGGAGATCCTCCCGCAGCGTCCGGGCCTCCCCCTCGTCGCCGCAGACGAAGAGGGCAGGCCGCCCGCTCCGCCGGGCCAGGGCCGCGCCCGCCATGGCCCGGTGGACACCCTGCAATCCCGTGACGGCGGCGGGGCAGCCCCCGCCGTCGATGCGCTGCCAGAGCTCCTCCAGCTCCGGCAGGGTATTGAGTTTTTCCAAAAGCTGTTTCATGCGCTTCTCCCGCCCCGGCCCCGGATCTCCCGGCGGCAGGGGCAAACACGGTGTCGGGGCCTCCTTCCGGTGGCTCTCAGTTGAAAAGGTTCATGGCCTTCTGGCAGTCGCCGCCGTCCTGTACGATGCGCTCGGCGGCGTCCACGGCCCGCTTAGCGGCCTCCAGCAGCAGCTTCTTGTCCGCCGGGGAGGGCTCGCCGATGACCCAGTCCACCATCTCGGCGCCGCCCCCCGCCGGGGCCCCCGCGCCGATCTTCACCCGGGGGAAGACGTCCGTCCCCAGATGGGCGATGATGTTCTTGATGCCGTTGTGTCCCCCGGCGCTGCCGGAGGGCCGCACCCGGAGCTTCCCCACCGGCAGGGAAACGTCGTCATAAATGACGAGGACGTGCTCCGCCGGGATCTTGTAGAACTGAGCCGCCTCCCGCACCGCCTCGCCGGAGAGGTTCATATAGGTCTGGGGCTTCATCAGGAGGCAGCGCTCCCCGCCGAACTCCGTCTCCGCCACCAGGGCCTTGTACTTGATGCGGTTGATCTTCAGCTTCTGCCGCTCCGCCAGCAGATCCAGGGCCAGGAAGCCCAGGTTGTGCCGGGTGCGGGCGTACTTCTCCCCGGGGTTCCCCAGCCCCACGATGAGCCATTGGATCCCCCCGCCATTCCTTCCAAAGAGCATATGCCGCTCCTCCTTTTCCATTCCGTCCCATCCCATGCCGCCCAGTTCCCCGGACGCCCGAACGGCGGCAACGCCGCAAGGGCGGGGAAGAGTTCTTCCCCGCCTGGTGGTTTTCCCTATGATACCCCGCCCGCCCTCAGGTGTCAAGCAAAACGCCGTCCCCCGTCCCCATCGTAGGGGCTGATGCCCATGGCTTCGGTACATCGACCCCGCAGGTACTCCCGTTAACCGTGTAGAGGGCGGGCTCCGTCCCGCCCCGCCGCCAGACTACCACAAAAGCCAACTCCATTGGTTCCCGTAAACCCCCAACCCTGCGTAGGGGCGGCCCTACGTGGCCGCCCGAACCCGCCCGCGCAAACCAAAACACCAACAAAAGAACGGATTGCCACGTCGGCCCGTTGGGCCTCCTCGCAATGACAGGGATTAAAACAGTAGCAGTACCATCCCCCCGCCCCCAACCCCGCCAACGCCAGCGAAGCGAGTGGCGCTGAAAGAGAAGCAGAGAGTATAACAAATTTCGGAACGTTGGTTGATGGGGTTCCATTTCAATGCCCCGTGCGCAGCGAAGCGTCCGCACGGAAACCCATCCCACGCGGAAGTCCCTGTCCCGGGACGGGACAGAGCCCGCCCCCTACCGTCCTACCACCCCCCCCTCAAAAAGCAAGCCCCCGTCTATCGTAACAGCTCCTTCACCCGCCCGCCCCCCAGGGACGGGATTCCAAAGGGAGGGGGCCCGCAGGCCCCCTCCCTTTGGTCGTTTCAAGTGGTTGTCAGGGGGGAAATTTGACATCCCCCCTGACAATCTTTCTTGGGGAGCGCGAGGGGATATTCTTTTGATTCGAAAAGAATATCCCCTCGCAAGCCTCCGATCTTCATCGGAATTATCGTCCCCGCCCATCGGGCGGGCCCTCCATGGCCCCAGTCCGGGGCCCAAGGCCGCAATCCTCATTGCTCCCCCCGGCTGCCCAACCGCCCAACGCCAAGATGCACAAAAAAGGGCCGCCTTTCGGCGGCCCTTGGGGGGATGCTTTCTCAGCGGAAGAGCTTGGAGATGGAGATCTCCTGATAGATGCGCTCGATGGCCTCGGCAAACATGGGGGCCACGGTGAGGTACTTGATCTTGCTGCTGGCGCCCTCGGGGATGGCGGGGATGGTATCAAGCAATGCGAGCTCAGTGATGACGCTGTTGTTGATGCGCTCGATGGCGGGGCCGGAGAGGACGCCATGGCTGGCACAGGCGTGGACGGACTTGGCGTGGCCCACCTCCATGACGGCCTTGGCGGCGTTGCAGAGGGATCCGCCGGTATCCACCATGTCGTCGAAGAGGATGCAGTCCTTGCCCTCCACATCGCCGATGATGTTCATGACCTCGCACTGGTTGGCCTTCTGGCGGCGCTTATCCACGATGGCAAGGTTCATGTGGAGCTTCTGGGCGAAGGCGCGGGCCCGGGCCACGGAGCCCACGTCGGGAGAGACCACCACCATATCCTCGCAGGCGGAGCCGAACTTCTTGGCGTAGTAGTCCACGAAGACGGGGTTGCCGGCCAGGTTGTCCACGGGGATATCGAAGAAGCCCTGGATCTGGGAGGCGTGGAGATCCATGGTCAGCACCCGGTCGGCGCCGGCGGCGGTGAGCATGTTGGCCACCAGCTTCGCGGTGATGGGATCCCGGGCCTTGGCCTTGCGATCCTGCCGGGCGTAGCCGTAGTAAGGCATCACGGCGGTGATGCGGCCGGCGGAGGCGCGCTTGAGGGCGTCGATCATGATGAGCAGCTCCATGAGGCTGTTGTTGACGTTGCCGCAGGTGGACTGGACCACGAAAACGTCGCTGCCGCGGACGGTCTCATACAGGGAGACGAAGATCTCACCGTCGGAGAACGTGCCGACCTCGGACTCACCCAGCTTGGTGCCGATGAGCTTGCAGATCTCCGATGCCAGCTGGGGGTTGGCGTTGCCGGTGAAGACCTTGAGATCCTTGCCGTGAGAAATCATGTTGCAATACCTTCCTTCTTCTTTTTATCCTGGTCTTCTCTATCGTAATTTGTCTTCCAACAAAACCGGAGCCTGGGTCAGTCCCTGCCGTGGGCCTGGCGGCGGCGCTTGGCCCAGCCCTCCTTGATGACCTCCTCCGGCCGGGCGATGTGCAGGGCGTCGTCGGGCACGTCGCGCGTCACGGTGGAGCCCGCCGCGGTGTAGGCCCCACTGCCGACCCGCACCGGGGCCACCAGGTTGGTGTTGCAGCCGATGAAGGCCCCGTCCCCGATCTCGCAGCGGTATTTCTTGAAACCGTCGTAGTTGGTGGTGATGGTGCCGCAGCCGAAGTTGACCCGCTGGCCCACGTCGCTGTCCCCCACGTAGGTGAGGTGGGAGATCTTGGTGCCGTCCCCGATGGTGGAGTTCTTCAGCTCCACGAAGTCGCCCACCTTGATGTGGTCGCCCACGGTGCAGTGGGGGCGGATATAGGCGAAGGGCCCCACATGGGTGTCGCTGCCGATGACACTCTCGTTGCACTGGGAGGCGTTGACCTCCGTCCGGTCGCCCACGGTGCAGTCCCGGATCATGGCCTGGGGCCCGATCTCGCAGTCCGCGCCGATGCGGGTCTTGCCCCGCAGGATGGTGCCGGGGAGAATCACCGTTCCCGCGCCGATCTCCACCCTGGGATCGATGTAGACCGCCCCGGGATCCAGGAAGCGCACGCCCTTCTCGATGTGCTTCAATACGATGGCATCCCGGATGGCCAGCTCCTGGGCCTGGAGATCCGCCGGGCTCAGGATGGGGGTGGAGTTGCCGTAGGGCTCCCAGCCCCGGACTTCATTGCGATCAGGAGCATCGAACCAGCCCTCGATGAGGGCGGCGGCCTCCGCCCGGTAGGCGTAGCCCCGGCCCTCCAGCCGGAGGGGGACTTCCGCGTCCGGGAAGACGGTGACCCTGCCCTCCCCCTGGAGGAAGTCCCGCAGAAGGCCCCGGTCGCAGGAGACGACGGCCTCATCCTCCGGCTCGAAGCAGGCCTCCGCCTCCGCCTTCCAGGCGCTGAGCTCCTCCGGCAGCCAAACAAAAAACCGCCCGATGCCCTCCGCGCGCAGTTGCTGCCGCAGCCAGGAGAGGATGGGGCAGAACAGCACGCGCTGAAGCATCAGCGGCCGTGTGCGATCATTGCTGGAGTCCTCCTCCAGGAAGAAAACCGCCCGGGCATTTTCCATACGATCCATCGGAGTCCACTCCCTTCCGCATGGCCCGCCGCGGGCAGACCACGCCATAAAACTTGATTCTAAGGGTATTATAGCAAAGTTCCGGTAAAAATCCAGTGGAGAGGGAAAAAGCTTTTGGAGAAATTTCGCCAAACTTTTCGTCAAAATCCACGACGGAGCCATGCTTTTCCGCTAATTTTGGGGAAAATCCCGCCCCGGGCCGGGGAAATTTCGGCATTTTGCAGAATCTGCCCCCCATTTGTGGGCGAATCTACTGAAAATTCCGGGATTTCATCATTTTGCAGTTGATTTTGCGTTCGTAAAGGATTACAATACAATGTATTGTTGAAAACTGGCCGTCCGCCGTGCCCGGGAGGAGGGGATCCCCACGCTGAACATCGTCCTGGTAGAGCCGGAGATCCCCCAGAACTGCGGCAACATCGCCCGCACCTGCGCCGCCACCGGCTCCCGGCTGCACCTTGTCCGCCCCCTGGGCTTCGACATCTCGGAGAAGGCCGTGAAGCGGGCGGGCCTGGACTACTGGCACCTGGTGGAGGTCTTCGACTACGAGAACCTGCCGGACTTCTTCGCCAGGCACCCGGAGGCCCGGGAGGATCTGTGGCTCGCCACCACCAAGGCCCCCTGCTCCTATGAGCAGGCGGCCTTCTCTCCAGACTGCTTCCTCTTCTTCGGCAAGGAGACCGCCGGTTTGCCGGAGGGCTTCCGCCGGGCATACTATGACCGCTGCCTGCGCCTGCCCATGCGTCCGGAGGCCCGCTCCCTGAACCTCTCCAACTCCGTGGCCATCCTCACCTATGAGGCCCTGCGGCAGAACGGCTTCCCCGGCCTGCGGGGGTACGGCGAGATGGCGGAGCATCCCTGAAACATCTTAAGATAAGGAGTGTACCCCATGAATTATCACAAGAAGACCGTGAAGGATATCGACGTCCGGGCCAAACGCGTGCTGCTGCGCTGCGACTTCAACGTCCCCCAGGACAAGAAGACCGGCGAGATCACCAGCGACAAGCGCATCGTCGCCGCCCTGCCCACCATCCGCTACCTCCTCTCCCAGGGGGCGGCGGTCATCGCCTGCTCCCACCTGGGAAAGCCCGCCGCCACCTTTGAGAGCTTCCAGAAGAAGCAGCTGGAAAAGGGCAAGGCCCCGGAGGAGATCACCGAGGAGGCCTGGCTCAAATCCCTGAAAAAGCTGTCTCTCGCCCCCGTGGCGGAGCGTCTCTCGGAGCTCCTGGGCCAGGAAGTCCTGATGGCCCGGGACGTGGTGGGCCCCGACGCCCGCCTGTTGGCTCAGAAGCTCCGCCCCGGCGAGATCATGCTGCTGGAGAACACCCGCTTCGCCCCCGGCGAGACCAAGAACGATCCCGCCTTCGCCAAGGCGTTGGCAGACCTGGCGGAGGTCTACGTCTCCGACGCCTTCGGCGCCGTCCACCGGGCCCACGCCTCCACCGCCGGCGTGGCCGCCTACCTCCCCGCCGTCTCCGGCTTCCTCATCGAGAAGGAGCTGGAAGTGCTGGGCGGGGCCATCTCCGACCCCAAGCGGCCTCTTGTGGCCATCCTGGGCGGCAGCAAGGTGAGCAGCAAGATCGGCGTCATCAATAACCTGCTGGAAATCGCCGACACCGTCATCATCGGCGGCGGCATGGCCTATACCTTCTCCGCCGCCCAGGGCGGCAGCGTCGGCAACAGCCTGCTGGAGAAGGACTGGGAGAGCTACGCTCTCGAAATGATCGAAAAGGCCAAGGCCAAGGGCGTGAAGCTCCTCCTGCCGGAGGACAGCGTCATCGCGGACGCCTTCGCCCCCGACGCCAAGACCCAGGTGGTGCCCACCGGCGCCATCCCCGAGGGCTGGGAGGGCATGGACATCGGCCCCGAGACGGTGGATCGCTACTGCGACGCCGTGAAGGACGCGGGCACCGTGATCTGGAACGGCCCGATGGGCGTCTTTGAGTTCCCGGCCTTCGCCAAGGGCACCGAGGCCGTGGCCAGGGCCCTCAGCGAGACCGGAGCCATCACCATCATCGGCGGCGGCGACAGCGCGGCCGCCGTGGAGCAGCTGGGCTACGCCGATAAGATGACCCACATCTCCACCGGCGGCGGCGCCTCCCTGGAGTTCCTGGAAGGCAAAGACCTCCCCGGCGTCGCCTGCCTGCTGGATAAGTAAGCCCCTGCGCACCCTGCCGCAGTTGAAGTACCAGGTATCCCATTCCCCGGCCCCGCCGGGTCTTAGAGATAGAAACGTGAAGGTAAGGAGAAAAGAAACCAATGAATCGCCGTTACAGAAAGACCGTTATCGCCGGAAACTGGAAGATGAACATGACCGCCACTGAGACGAAGAAGTTCGCCGAGGAGCTCAAGCGGATCATGCCCCGCGCCAAGTGGTGCGACACCGTTCTCTGCGTCCCCTCCTGCAACATCACCGCCGCCGCCAAGGCCTTCAAGGAGCTGCGGATCTCCGTGGGCGCGGAGAACCTCTACTATGAGGAGAAGGGCGCTTACACCGGCGAGGTCTCTGCCGCCATGCTGAAGGATCTGGGCGTCAAGTACGTCATCGTGGGCCACAGCGAGCGCCGCCAGTACTTCGGGGAGACGGACGCCACCGTCAACCGCAAGGTGCACGCCGTGCTGGAAGCCGGCATGACCCCCATCATCTGCGTGGGCGAGAGCGAGGAGCAGCGGGAGATGGGCGTCACCCAGGACTGGATCGCCCTGCAGGTGAAGACCGCCCTCTACGGCGTCCCCGCCGAGAAGCTGCGCCGCTGCATCATCGCCTATGAGCCCATCTGGGCCATCGGCACCGGCAAGACCGCCACCGCCCAGCAGGCCGGCGAGGTCTGCACCGCCATCCGCGCCACCATCCGCGGCCTCTACGGCGCCCGGGTGGCCCGCAGCGTCACCATCCAGTACGGCGGCAGCATGAATCCCAAGAACGCCGCGGAGCTGCTGGCCCAGCCGGACATCGACGGCGGCCTCATCGGCGGCGCCAGCCTGAAGCCCGAGCAGTTCGTGGAGATCATCCACGCCGCCAATCAGGAGTAAAGGATTTCGCCGAAATGTACCGAGGAACATTTCGGCGAGAGAGCCCCTTGCATCCACGGCTTTGCCGTGGATGCAAATAGGCGGGACACTCCGCTCGGGTGCCTTGCCCCGGCTTCGCCGGGTCTGCGGCACTTCGCTGTGTAAGAGGGATTTTTCCCGACGTACACGCCGCCGGGAAAAATAATTGGGATCCTTTCCGCCTTGCGGCGGAAACCGGGAAGGGGAAACCCCTTCCCGGACTTACCCCCGGGGGACGAAGGACGAGGGCCCCCGGTCAGCTGCCCGCTTCTACTAAAAGCCCCTGCTATCCGCCTCGCCGCGAAGCGGCATTGGCGGCGATGGCCCCGCTGTCGGACTGCCGCAAGGAACAGCCCCGCTTTCCAGCCCCCCGACATTGCGTAGGGGCGGCCCTATGTGGCCGCCCGGACACGCTTCCCACACCCAAACCGCCAACAAGAGAACGGATCGCCGCGGCGCCCCTGCGGGCCTCCTCGCAATGACAAAGAATAAGGGAAGAGATTCCCGCCTCCCTGTCATTCCGAGGAGTGCAGCGACGTGGGAATCCGTAACCCCGTCCCTTCGTCCCCCGCCCCCACCCCGGGGCGGGACAGAGCCCGCCCCCTACCGTCCGACCGAAAGCCCCCAACGTACTCCCCCCGTAACCGTACCCCCGCCCACCCCCGGGGGCGGGATTCCAAAGGAGGGGGCCGCAGCCCCCTGCCTTTGGGCGTTTCAAGGGGGGCACGGGGGGAAAATTCGCAATCCCCCCGAAATCTTTCTTCGGGGGTCTGGGGATGTATTCTTTTGATTCGAAAAGAATACATCCCCAGATGCCGCAGGTCATCCCCTGTTCCCCCTCCCCGCCGGAACGGCGGGTCATCCCGGCCCCGATACCGGGGCCAAGCCGCCGGGCTTCCCCGGCACCCCCCTCCCCGCCGGAACGGCGGGACACCCCCGGCCCCGGCCTGGGGCTGCAAGCCTCCGATCTTCATCGGAACCACCCCCCGCCCCCTCCGGGGCGCGGACAAAGGAGCTCCGGCCCTTCGGGCCCGGCGAAATGAGGTTACTATGAACAAAGCACCGACGACCCTGATCATTATGGACGGCTTCGGCCTACGGCAGGACACGGCGGGCAACGCCGTGGCGGCCGCCGCCACCCCCAACCTGGATCGGCTCTTCGCCGAGAACGCCTGGACGCAGCTCCAGGCCTCCGGCCGCTGGGTGGGCCTGCCCGACGGACAGATGGGCAACAGCGAGGTGGGCCACACCAACATCGGCGGCGGCCGGGTGGTCTTCCAGGATCTGCCCCGGATCACCAACGCCGTCACCGACGGCAGCTTCTTTGAGAACGCCGCCTACCTCCGGGCCATGGAGGCCTGCCGCGCCCAGGGCACGGCCCTGCACCTGATGGGCCTGCTCAGCGACGGCGGCGTCCACTCCCACATCGACCACCTCTTTGCCCTGCTGCGCATGGCCAGGAGCCAGGGCCTGGAGAAGGTCTATATCCACGCCTTCCTGGACGGGCGGGACGTGTCCCCCACCTCCGGCGCGGGGTATATGGAGGAGACCGTCCGCCGCTGCGCGGAGATCGGCGTGGGCAAGGTGGCCACCGTCATGGGCCGCTACTACGCCATGGATCGCGACAAGCGCTGGGACCGGGTGGAGCAGGCCTACGACGCCATGGTCTACGGCGAGGGCTGCGCCAGCGACCTCGACCCCGTCCATGCCGTCCGGGCCTCCTATGAAAACGGCGTCACGGACGAGTTCGTGGAGCCGGTGGTCTGCGACCGCGAGGGCTCCGTCAGCGACAACGACAGCGTCATCTTCTTCAACTTCCGCCCCGACCGGGCCCGGGAGCTGACCCGCACCCTGGTGGATCCCGCCTTCAGCGGCTTCACCCGGCAGCTCTTCCCCCTGCACTTCGTCTGCACCACGGAGTATGACGCCTCCATGCCCAATGTGGAGGTGGCCTTCCCCCGGCAGAGCGTGGCCAACGGCCTGGGCGAGTACCTCTCCAAGATGGGCATGACCCAGCTGCGCATCGCCGAGACGGAGAAGTACGCCCACGTGACCTTCTTCTTCAACGGCGGCGTGGAGACCGTCTTCCCCGGGGAAGACCGCTGCCTCATCCCCTCCCCCAAGGTGGCCACCTACGACCTCCAGCCGGAGATGAGCGCCCCCGCCGTCTGCGAGGAGTGCGTCAAGCGCATCGAATCCGGGGCCTACGATGTCATCGTGCTGAACTTCGCCAACTGCGACATGGTGGGCCACACCGGCGTCTTCGATGCCGCCGTCAAGGCTGTGGAGACCGTGGATACCTGCGTGGGCAAGGTGGTGGAGGCCACCCGCCGCCAGGGCGGCATCGCCATGGTGACGGCGGATCACGGCAACGCCGAGGTCATGACCCAGCCGGACGGCTCCCCCATGACCGCCCACACCACCAACCCCGTGCCCTTCATCCTGGTGGGCGCGGGCTCGGAGCTCCGCCAGGGCGGGTGCCTTGCCGACATCGCCCCCACCATCCTGGATGTCCTGGGCCTCAACCAGCCCGAGGAAATGACCGGCCAGACCCTCATCGTCAAGTAAGAGAAAGCCACGCCCCCCGGCGTGGCTTTCTCTTGTCCTCCCCCCACCGGGCCCCAACCAGACGCTCCCACCTCCCCACCCACCCATTCTCCATTCTCAATTATCAATTCCAAAAGCCCCGCAAAGAAAGGCGGCTGCCGCCGGCAGCCGCCTTTCCCGTTGAGTGGGACAAGTCTCAGTCTTCCTTCCCCTTCCTCCGGATGCCCGCCACGTCCCGCAGGGAACGGAGGGCCTCCCCGTGCCGGGGCGCACGGGCGCTGGGATTGCCCCGCAGGATGCGGGCCGCCTGGCGGTAGCGCCGGCTCTCCCGGGACTGGACGGTCTTGCGGGTGCGCTCCAGCTTCTCGATGGCCTCCCGCAGTTCCCGCTTCAGATCCTCGGCGGGGATGCCGCCCACCATGGGGCTGAGCCCCGCCTGGGCGATGCCCTTCTCCAGGGCCTCCTTCACGGAGTCCAGGGAAGAGATCCGGGCCTCGCTGCGGCGGCGGAGCCGCTCCTCCAGGGCCGCGTCCAGGGCCGCCTTCCGGCGGTCGCTGCGCTCTTTGCGCTCAGCCTGGAGCTCCTCCAACCGCAGGGACAGCATCACCCGCTGCAGCTCCGTCCGCTCCCGGAACTTCCGGAGGTCGTCGTCCGCCAGGGCGGAGACCACCTCTGCCCGCTTGGCCAGCCGCCGCAGCTCCTCGTTCTCCTCGGTGAGCTTGGTAAGGAGCTCCTTGAGATCCAGAGCCTGCCGCACGGAGGTCACCACGTCCCAGACGAAAAGGACGGTGAGGGCCCCGGCCAGGGGCCCGGTCAGATAGAAGGGGATATCCCGCAGCAGCCGGTCGATGGGGGGATGGATCACCTCCACCAGCAGCCAGGAAAAGCCCGCCCAGCCGATGGAGCTGGTAAGGCAGATGTAGCCGTTGAGGTTAAAGGGCTGGTTGGTGTAGTCCCAGTAGCGCATCTTGAAGATGCGCTCCATCACTGCGCCGGTGACGTACTCTAAGAGCGTCGCGGCGAAAGTGCCCATCAGGGCGATGCCGATGGCGCTGCTCTTCACCGGCAGGGTCGCAAAGAGGATGATGATGGCGCCGGAGCCGTAGATGGGCAGCCAGGGGCCGTGGAGGAAGCCCCGGTTCACCCAGTGCCGCTGCTTGCAGGAGACGAAGCAGCTCTCCCAGATCCAGCCGCAGAGACAATAGAAGTAGAAGAGCAGCAGCCACTGCTCCGGGGAATAGACGTGCATGGGCGTTCTCCTTTTCCGTTGCGCCGGGCGGCCGGGCCGCCGGGAATCATGTTCTTGGGCAGGTGCCCCTATCCGTTGAGGGTATCATCTTACCATAACTCTCCCCCCGGCGCAAGGGGCAGACCCGGCCCCGCTGTCCCCAAACGTCCCCCCTCCCCTGCGGAAGCTCTTGCAAGTCTCCGGAAAATCTGCTACACTGAGAGGGATCCCTGTCCTCCCTTGAAGGACAGGCAGGCCCCGGCTGCCGGGGCGGGAAGGAGACATCCCCATGGACGTGAAAGAGATCCTCAGCCGCTGCGATCATACCCTTCTGGCCCAGGGCGCTGCCTGGGCGGAGATCCGGGCCCTCTGCGACGACGGCGTGAAGTACGGCTGCGCCAGCGTCTGCATCCCGGCAAGCTTCGTAAAGCAGGCGGCGGAATATCTGGCCGGAAAGCTCCCGGTCTGCACCGTCATCGGCTTCCCCAACGGCTACGACACCACCGCCGCCAAGTGCTTCGAGGCCCGGGACGCCGTGGCCAACGGCGCGGACGAGATCGACATGGTCATCAACATCGGCTGGGCCAAGGACGGCCGCTGGGATGACCTGCTCGCGGAGATCAAAGCCGTGAAGGCCGCCTGCGGCGGCCATATCCTGAAGGTCATCATCGAGTGCTGCCTCCTGACGGAGGAGGAGAAGATCCGGCTCTGCGGGATCGTCACCGAGAGCGGGGCGGACTTCATCAAGACCTCCACCGGCTTTGGCGGCGGCGGGGCCACGCGGGAGGATGTGGCCCTCATGGCCGCCCACGTGGGGCCCAATGTGAAGATCAAGGCCGCCGGGGGCATCGCGAACCTGGAGGACGCCGCCGATTTCCTTGCCCTGGGGGCCTCCCGTCTCGGCACCAGCCGGGTGGTGAAGGCCGTGAAGGCCATGGAGGCTGCCAAGGCCTGACACCCATTCCCGGAACGCGCCCCGGCGGGCGCGGAGCATTGTGAGACCCGCGGCCCCGGCAGGAGCCGCCAAAGAATAAAAGGAGGAAAAACTATGTCCACTCCCCATAACAGCGCCGCCAAGGGCGAGATCGCCAAGACCGTCCTCATGCCCGGCGATCCCCTCCGAGCCCAGTTCATCGCCGAGAACTTCCTGACGGACGCGAAGCTGGTCAACAACGTCCGGGGCATCCACGGCTACACCGGCACCTACCAGGGCGTCCCCGTCAGCGTCATG
The DNA here is from genome assembly GCA_934597465.1 of uncultured Dysosmobacter sp. Lineage (GTDB taxonomy): Bacteria > Bacillota > Clostridia > Oscillospirales > Oscillospiraceae > Oscillibacter. Next base: position 6,349 of record CAKTSC010000001.1, on the reverse strand, counting down.
GCCTCCGGCATGGGCATGCCCTCCATGGGCATCTACTCCCATGAGCTCTTCGCCTTCTACGACGTGGAGAACATCATCCGCATCGGCTCCGCCGGCGCCATGACCGCGAAGCTCAAGCTCCGGGACGTGGTGGCCGCCCAGGGCGCCTGCACCAACTCCAACTACATCTCCCAGTTCGGCATGCCCGGCGTCTTCGCCCCCATCGCGGACTTCGAGCTGCTGGAGACCGCCGTTGCCATCGCCCGGGAGAAGGGCGTCCGGATGCCCGTGGGCAACGTCCTCTCCTCCGACGTCTTCTATGACGCCTCCGGCAAGTCCATGGACTGGGCCCGGATGGGCGTCCTCTGCGCCGAGATGGAGACCGCCGCCCTCTACGCCAACGCCGCGTACCTGGGCAAGCGGGCCCTGAGCCTTCTCACCATTTCCGACAGCATCGTCACCGGCGAGGAGCTGCCCGCCGCCGACCGTCAGACCACCTTCACCCAGATGATGGAGATCGCCCTGGGCGTGGCCGTGGCCATGGCCGGGAAGGAAAACTGAGAATCGACCATTGAGAATGGGGTGCTGGGGCGGAAGCCCCGGCACCCGTTCTTGCCCAATGCACGAAAGGAGGATCATCTATGAAAGTCCTTGTCATCAACGGCAGCCCCAACCAGCACGGCTGCACGGATACCGCCCTCAGCGAGGTGGAGGCCCAGCTCCACAGGGAGGGCATCGAGACCGAGCGCTACTGGGTGGGCCGCCAGCCCGTCCCCGGCTGCATCGCCTGCAACCATTGCGCCGGAACCGGGAAATGTATCTTCCACGACGGCGTCAACGACCTGGCCGCCCGGACGGACGAGTTCGACGCCCTGGTGGTGGGCTCCCCGGTGTACTACGCCGGGGCCTCCGGCCAGGTCTGCTGCTTCCTGGATCGCCTCTTCTACGTCACCGGCGGCACCTGGGCGGGCAAGCCCGGCGCGGCGGTGGTGTCCTGCCGCCGGGGCGGGGCCAGCGCGGCCTTCGACCGGCTGAACAAATACTTCACCATCTCCAACATGCCGGTGGCCTCCTCCCAGTACTGGAACCAGGTGCACGGCAACACCCCGGAGGAGGTGCGCCGGGATCTGGAGGGCCTGCAGACCATGCGCACCCTGGCCGCGAACCTTGCCTGGATGCTCCGCTGCCGGGAGGCCGCCGGGAACGCCGGCGTCCGGCCTCCGGAATATGAGCCCCGGGTCGGCACCAACTTCATCCGCTGAGATCCGCTTTCCGGCAGAGAGCCCCCGCAGACCGCTTTTGCGGTCTGCGGGGGCTTTGCGCGCGGAACGGGCAGATCGGGAAGGGGAAATTGAGAATGGAGAACGGGGGAGCGCACGGGAAGGATCGGCGCGGGCCGATGGCAGCGCCCGGGCCGGAAGGCCCGGGCGTTTCGTCATTTCTTCAGGGGGAGGGCGAAGGTGAAGCGGGTGGTTTTCCCGTCGCTCTCCGCCCGGAGGGCGCCGTGGTGCTCCCGGGCGATGGTCTGGGCGATGGGGAGCCCCAGGCCGAAGCCGCTCTGCTCCCCCCGGGAGGGATCCGCCCGGTAGAAGCGCTCAAAGAGCCGGGGCAGCTCCTCCGGCGGGATAGCCTTTCCGCCGCTGCCGTTGGCCACGCTGAGGACGGCCTGGCCCCGCTCCGTCCCCAGGGAGAGGACGATGCCCTCCCCCGCCGCGCCGTACTTCACGGCGTTGTCCAGCAGGACGGAGAGGAGCCGCCGGAGCTTGTCCGCGTCGCCGCAGACGGTGACGCCGGGGGCGATATCCCAGGAGAGGGGCTTTCCGGCCTCAAAGGCCACGGGCTCGAAGGCCAGGGCGCAGTCCTCCGCCGCGGCGGAGAGATCCATCGGCTCCGGGGCCGCCTGGCGGCGGGCGTCCTCGCTGCGGGAGAGGGTCAGCATCTCCTCCACCAGCTTTCTCATCTGCCGGGACTCGGAGAGGATGTTGTCCCGCCAGCGGCTCTCCCGCTCCGGCAGGGCCGCCCCCTCCAGCATCTCCGCGTTGGAGAGGATGACGGTGAGGGGGGTCTTCAGCTCATGGGAGGCGTCCGAGAAGAACTGGCGCTGGCTCTCCCAGGCCCGCTCCACCGGCCGCGTCACCCGCAGGCTCAGAAGGAAGCTGGCCCCCGCCAGCAGCAGAAGGCTCAATAGCCCGATCCGCAGGTACGAGCGCAGCATCTGCTGCAAGGCCTCCGTCTCCAGGGAGATGTCCACGAAGGCGGCCTGGGTATAAAGGCCGTTATCCTGCCGCAGGTAGCGCAGGGAGTAGCCCGGCAGGGCCCCCTCGTCGGCCTCCTGGGCAAGGCAGTCCGTCAGGATGGCGGTGAGCTCGGCGGTATCCTCCAGGCCGGAGTAGGTTCCGCCGGTGACATAGACCGTGTTCCCCCAGATCTGCACGGTGAAGTAGGGCAGCAGCACCTGCCCGTCCTCCTCCGGCCGCAGGCCCGGCAGCGACGCCCCGCCCCGGCGGGAGAGGGCCTGCTCTAAGGCCATGTGGCTGCTCTGCTCCAGCGCCCGCTGGGCCGAACCCCACACGCAGCCGAACACGATGGCCAGCACCACCGTGATGAGCCCCATGCAGGCCGCCACGAACTGCCAGCGGAGCTTGCGGATCATGGGGCTGGCCTTCCGCCGGGGGGTCTCCGGGGCCCTCATGCTTCCTCCAGGCAGTAGCCTGCCATGCGGATGGTGCGGATCTTCACCGTGGAGTGCAGGTGGCTGAGCTTGCGGCGGAGGAAGGAGATGTAGACCTCCACGTTGTTGTCCTCCGCGTCGGACTCATAGCCCCAGATCTTCACCAGGATGCTCTCCTTGGAGAGGACGATCTTCCGGTTGCGGATCAAAAGCTCCAGCAGGTCGCACTCCTTCCGGGAGAGGCGCACGCTCTCCTCCCCCCGCCAGAGGGTCAGGGCCGGGAGCTCCAGCCGGAGGTCGCCGAAGAGAAGGTTCTCGTCCTCCCGGAGCTCCGGCGTCCGGCGGGAGAGGGCCCGGACGCAGGCCGTCAGCTCCCGGGGCTCAAAGGGCTTGGTCAGGTAGTAGTCCGCCCCGGCGTCCAGCCCCGTCACCTTGTCGGTGAGCTCGGAGCGGGCGGTGAGCATCAGCACCGGCACGGTGCCGCCGGCGCGGCGCAGCTCCCGCAGCACGGTGAAGCCGTCCTTCCTGGGCAGCATCACGTCCAGGATCATCACATCGTAGATGCCGCTCAGGGCGTTGTCCAGGCCGCTCTCCCCGTCGTAGCAGACGTCGGCGGTGCAGCCGTTCATCTCCATGAGATCCCGCAGCGTCTGGGCAAGACGCCGCTCATCCTCCACGATCAGTACCCGCATGGGGATCCCTCCTTGTCTGATAGGCGTTCCGGGCTCAGGCCGCCAGCTCCGCCAGGGCCAGCACGGCGTCGGCGCTCTCCGTGGTCACGGCGAAGATCGTGCGGTCGCTGCCGATGCGAAGGCACCGGCCGTCCCCGCCGGGCACGGAATTGCCGATGGTATAGCGCAGGGTCTGCTCCCCTCCGGCGGCGTCCAGGTACGTAAGCTCCACCCGGGCGGCGGGGCTGCCAAAGCCGCAGAGCACCGCCGCGTCGTGGGAGGGCTCATAGTCCACGCAGGACTCCACCCCCCAGCCCCGCAGGACTGCCAGAGCGGGGGCGGCGGCCTCCGTCACGTCCCGGTTGCCGTAGCGCCAGGTGACGCTGCCGTCTTCGGCGGCGGAGGCCACCAGACGCAGCTCCGTCTCCCCGACGGTAAAGGTCACGGCGGTAAGCTGATCCTCGGTGAACTCCCGGGTCTCCGGCAGGGTCATCATGGCGTAGATGGGGCGATCCAGCAGGGCGGTGAGGGTATCCGTCACGATGTAGAGGGTGCTCTCGTCGCCGTCCCGCAGCACGTAGCGGCCGTCGCCGTTGTCCGTTGCCTTGCCGATGGCCCAGCTCTCCTCCCGGCCGTCCGTCCAGCGGAGGCTCACCTGGTAGTTGGGCTCGTCCAGGTCATAGTCCGAGAGCTCCGTGAACTCCGTCAGGGTCTGGCGGACGGGGAGCTCCGCGAGAGCGTCCGTGACGGCGGTGACATCCTCCTGGGTCAGGGGGAAGTCCGGCACATCCTGCCAGACCCAGGCCCCGTCCTCATAGAGGAAGCGCAGGGTGGCGGTGCCGTTGGTGTAGGTCAGGGCCTCGTAGTCCACGGGCTCGCCGGAGGAGGTGACGGCCTGGCTCCCAGCGCTGCCGGAGGCATCCCCGCCGCCGCTGCTCCGCAGGGCGGCCACCACCCGTACCGCCAGGAATACCACCACCGCCGCCAGCGCGGCCAGGCCCGCCAGCCGCAGCAGGCTGCGCAGCAGCCGTTTGCGCCGGGCGCTCTGATTTCTCTGATCCTTCATGGGCAGGACTTCCTTTCCCTCCGCAGCGCGGAGACGGCGCGGGCGGGGCCTTCCTCGCCGCGCCGGACTTTTCAATCTTTTATCGTACCGGAAAGCGCGGGAAAGGTCAACTCCTTTCCCCCATTTCCCCGCAAAAACCCGCCGGAGCCTCCCCGCAGGCCCTCCCGCCGGCCGTCCCCGCCGTCCCTTCCCCCCCTTTTCTACCACCCCCGCCTGAAACGAGCCTGAACCCGCCCGGAAGCCGCCCCTGAAAAATTTTCCCCCGGTACTATGCAGCCAGCTCATTGGATTTCCCCTCCCCAGGGTCTACAATAGATGGATCCCCCGTGAAAACAAGAACGTAAGGAGGAATCCCCATGGCAAGAACCCGCACCAACCACCCGGCCCGGCGGCTCCTCTCGCTGCTGCTGGCCCTGCTGCTGCTCAGCGCCCTGGCCCCCGCCGCCCTGGCGGTGGAGGCGGAAGACCCCTACCTCTCCTCTGCCGAGGCCCTCCACGACCTGGGCCTCTTCCAGGGCACCGGCACCAATGCCGACGGCACCCCCATCTACGACCTGGACAAGACCCCCACCCGCAACCAGGCCCTCATCATGCTGGTGCGCCTCCTGGGCAAGGAGGCCGAGGCCAAAGCCGGCGCCTGGGACATCCCCTTTACCGACGTCTCCGAGGGCATGAAGCCCTACGTGGGCTACGCCTACGCCAACGGCCTCACCAAGGGCTGGAGCGCTGAGAGCTTCCGGGGGACGCAGCGCATCCCCGGCAATCAGTATGTGAGCTTCCTCCTCCGGGCCCTGGGCTACGAGTCCGGCAAGGATTTCGAGGTCTCCCAGGCCACCGCCTTCTCCGATGAGATCGGCCTCACCGCCGGGCAGAGCCTGGCGAACTTCACCCGGGGCGACGTGGCCCAACTCTCCGTGGCCGCCCTCTCCACCCCGCTGAAGGACAGCGAGACCACCATGATGCAGAAGCTCCAGACCGACGGCGTCATCCCCACGGAAGCCGAGACCCCGGAGCGCCCCGCCTACCTCCTGCCCGACGTGGTAGCGCCGGAGGGGCTGGAATTCCACGAGATCCCGAATAAGTACCCCTATGTTGCCCTGTATGGCGACGCCCCGGATGGCTTTGAGGCGACCCGTTTTGAGTATGCCATTGGGGAGAATGATTACTATTTCCGGCTTTCCTTTACCAGCAAGACGGTGAAAGAATTCTTTGTATTGCTGACAAATAGGGCTGACAACCTGGACAGCAGCTATCTCTATGAGCCCACAGAGCTCTTCCGCTATGCGGCCGACCCTGAAAGCGGTGTTTTTACCTGTAAAGTAGAAAAATCTCTTTTTGATACCTATGGCTATCTCCAGATCGGCCCCTCGGAGGATCGTCACAGCGCTCCGGATTACCTCTTTCAGGTGGGGTACTTTCTCTTGAACGACGGGGAGGAACCGGACTTCCGGGAGACAGAATATATCTGGGACGATAGCTACGAAGTGGAAGACTTCCAGTTCCAGTCCGTGGAGTATGCCGAAGTCACCGGCGGACGGCTCTATCGCCTGAATTTTACCAACGGTCATCGCCGCACGGTTCAGTTCTGGTTGGCAGAGTGGAACTCCGGGAACAGGTTGAAACACCTTCCGTCGTTCTGCTTTCACCCGGAGGCGGGCGATACCAGTATTCTCTACTATCTGCCGAACCGCATTCTGACATCTGATTTAAATTGTCTTGTCATCCAGGTTCGGGATAACGATCAGGATGCTGAATGCCAGATGCACGCATGTATCGATGTTTTCCTGGATGACCAATTCCCGTGGGAAGGACAAGAAGGGCAATCCGATCTTGATGATTAACCCCCGCCCCTCCGGAGCGGGGCCTTCCCCATCCTCCTCCCCCGGACAGGAAAAGACCGGCCTCACGGCCGGTCTTTTCCCATATTTTTTGGAAGATTGGATGAAAAGAAGTTTTTGTCTC